>JAZUCY010000054.1:0-8609 GCA_045639365.1 Paludibacteraceae bacterium | reverse complement strand
AATTCGTACTGTAAATTCAGACATTGATGATAATCCACAACTGTATACCGACTTAGAAAATGCTCGACAAAAGGAACGCACACTTTTAGGAATAACGGACACACATATCATTCCATTTGCTTGCTACTTGTCTAAAGATTCTACTACTCTTATTCATTTTAAGCACGATACTATAGCTGGTGAAAGTTATGTAACCATCTATTATAACAGCCATCAAATAGATTGGAACTTACAAACTAATTCACAATTGCAATTGCGGTGCTCTCATGAAATTCAAGGTTCTTGTGCAAATGATTTTTATAAAGCAACATTAGACAATGACACTATAGAGATTTGGGATATGAGTTGCGGAGGTTTTGGTGATAACGAAGAATATGCTTATGGCTTTCATGTAATCGCAGATATAACTTCTCAAGAAAAGAACCTACTTGATACTATTGGAACGAGATACAACTCTGATCTTAATGAGTATGGCTATTTTGCACTAATTCCTATGTATCTGCAAGAGATCATTCAGCCCTGCAATCATTAATTTTATAGAATTTGTTCCGGCTTGCTGGACATAGATTGAATAAGAAAGTCCACCTTCGGCACAATCTTCGGCACGAAGAAAAAAAACAACAAAAAAATCACCCAAACGGTAGGAGTTAGTAATCAACACCTTTCGCTTGCTTTAAGCGTCTTTTTATAGCAATATTCACAAATCTTCGGCACAAAACCCCTTCCGCGCCGAAGATTTTTGCAGCATTATTATAGAAACACATTTATAGAAAGCCCACCGATCTCCCACAGATCTCCTTGTTTTGTTCTGTGCTTGCGCTGATTCCTAAAAGTGGGGACTTTTCGGGCGCTGCGCTCGGAGTGCGTTCCGTCGCACTCCTTCAGGTCGCGAAATTGGCAGAGCTTCTAACAAAAGGTTTACTCTCCCTTTTTATGTTGTTTCAAGGTGTAATTATTTCGATATTTTACAAAAAAATACATACCAAACTTCGATAAATAGCATATTCGCTACAAAAACATTTAAAAATTTGCATATGTGCAATTTTTGTAGTACCTTTGCAGCGCAAAGGTCACGCCTAAATGACCACGGTGTAAGCAGATTGTTTGAGGCTGCCAAGCCGAAATAGGAAATGAACAAATAGCAAATAATTAAATCACAAATAATTTTATGGATTACAATTTCAGTGAAATTGAAAAGAAATGGCAAGCCGAATGGGCTAAAGCGGGTACTTACCGCGTAAGTAACCAAAGCGATAAAAAGCCATTCTATGTGCTCGATATGTTCCCTTATCCTTCGGGCGCAGGTTTGCACGTAGGTCACCCTCTCGGTTATATCGCCAGCGATATTTACAGCCGTTACAAACGCCTTCAGGGCTTCAATGTCCTCCACCCAATGGGCTTTGACTCCTACGGTTTGCCTGCGGAGCAATATGCTATCCAAACAGGTCAACACCCAGAGAAAACTACTATGGAGAATATCGCTCACTACATTGAGCAACTCCAGAAGATTGGTTTCAACTACGACTGGGATCGCGAGGTCAAGACTTGCAACCCTGACTTCTACAAGTGGACACAATGGGCATTCATCCAAATGTTCAACTCTTACTTCGATACCTCTTTGCAAAAGGCGCAACCTATCAGCAAACTCATCGAGAAGTTCGAGCAAACCGACCCTACATGGGCAACCCTCTCCGAGAAAGAACAACAAGAACGCCTCATGAACTACCGTATCGCCTATCTGGCTGATACCAAGGTCAACTGGTGTCCACAACTCGGTTGTGTGCTTGCCAATGACGAGGTGAGCGAAGGACTATCTGTTCGTGGTGGTTACCCTGTGGAGCAACGCGTCATGCGCCAATGGAACCTCCGCGTGAGTGCTTACGCGCCACGCCTGCTCCAAGGTCTTGACACCGTAGATTGGACCGACTCCCTCAAAGAGACCCAACGCAACTGGATTGGTCGCAGCGAAGGTGCAGAGATGCGATTTGCAATCAAAGGACAAGACGAACCATTCACTATCTTCACCACCCGTGCAGATACTGTATATGGTGTGACCTTCATGGTGTTGGCTCCAGAGAGCGAGTATGTAGCGCGTGTGACTACCGAGGAGCAACGCGCCGAGGTAGAGGCATACCTCCAAATGGTGAAGAACCGTACCGAGCGCGAGCGTATTGCTGACCGACGTGTGACGGGTGTCTTCACAGGTTCGTATGCTATCAACCCTCTCACCAAAGCGGAGATACCTATCTATATAAGTGACTATGTATTGAGCGGTTATGGTACAGGCGCCATCATGGCTGTGCCTGCACACGATAGCCGCGACTATGCTTTCGCTAAGCACTTCAACTTGCCTATCATCCCACTCATCGAGGGCGCAGATGTGAGCGAGCAGAGCTTCGATGCCAAAGAGGGCGTGATGATCAATTCGGGCTTCCTCAACGGCATGCAAGTCAAAGACGCTATCCAAGCGATGAAGGAGCATATCACCAACACTGGCCTCGGTCGCGTGAAGGTGAACTACCGCCTCCGCGATGCGGTCTTCAGCCGTCAACGCTACTGGGGCGAACCATTCCCTGTATATTACAAGGACGGTATGCCATACATGCTCCCAGAAGAGTGCTTACCACTCCTCTTGCCTGAGGTATCTGACTTCAAACCAACCACCACTGGCGAGCCTCCTCTCGGCAATGCCGACCTCTGGGCATGGGACGAGAAGAACAACCAAGTTGTTTCTAAGTCGTTGATTGATAATGTCAATATCTTCCCACTCGAGCTCTGCACTATGCCTGGTTTCGCAGGTTCGTCTGCGTACTACCTCCGCTATATGGATAACCACAACGATGCTGCTTTGGTAGGCAAAGAGGCCAACAACTACTGGCGTCAAGTCAACCTCTATATCGGCGGTACCGAGCATGCTACGGGTCACTTGATCTACAGCCGTTTCTGGAATAAGTTCCTCTTCGACCTGGGCTATATCTGCGAGGACGAACCATTCCGCAAACTCATCAACCAGGGTATGATCCAAGGTCGCTCTAACTTCGTATATCGCTATATCGGCGAAGGCGCAACGGGCAACCTCTTTATCAGTTACAACCTCATCGACAACCCAGAGTACAAAGATAAAGTTCAACCTATCCACGTGAACGTGAATATCGTCAAGAACGACGTCCTTGACATTGACGCCTTCCGCAATTGGATGCCTGAGTTCAAGAACGCTGAGTTTGTGTTCGCAGACGGTACTTCTATTGAGGATAATCCTTATATCGGCTCACCAATGGCTCCAAAGCAATACATCTGCGGTTGGGCGGTTGAGAAGATGTCCAAGTCTATGTTCAATGTCGTGAACCCAGACGATGTAGTGGCTAAGTACGGTGCAGATACTTTGCGCTTGTACGAGATGTTCCTTGGTCCTTTGGAGATGTCTAAGCCATGGGATACCAACGGTATCGATGGCGTACACCGCTTCTTGCGCAAGTGGTGGAACATGTTCGAGACCCTCTCCAACGACGAACCAACAGCAGAGGAGTTGCGCTCATTGCACAAGCTCATTAAGAAGATTACTTGGGATATTGAGAACTTCTCGTTCAATACCTCTATCCCTGCCTTCATGATCGCACAAAACGAGTTGCAAGCCCTCAAGTGCAACAAGGTGGAAGTGCTCAAGACTTTCGCTATCTTGCTCGCTCCATACGCTCCTCACATTGCCGAAGAAGCATACCAACTCTGCCTCGCTACTAAATCTACAGGCGCAGCCGATCTACAGCCCGAAGGGCGAACTACAGCCTGCTCCGCAGGCGATCTTGTGTCTGTCAACGACGCCGAATGGCCTGTTTGCAACGAGGCATACTTGGTTGAGGCAACTCAGAAGTACCCTGTTCAGTTCAATGGCAAGGTTCGCTTCACCATTGAGGTTGCCAAGGACACTCCTCGCGAGGAAGTGGAGAAGATTGTCATGGCTCACGAATTGACCGCTAAACAATTGAACGGTGCTGCTCCTAAGAAAGTCATCGTCGTACCTGGTCGTATCGTGAACATCGTAATGTAAGGCTGCGCCTCCTTCTTGTATAGTGCTTGGCTCCTTGATCACCGCGAGTTCATTGGTCAATGTCCTGCCGAGTACGCAGTATAAGTTTAGGAACGCGCGCCCGCGCGAATACACAAAATAGCCGCACAAACCGTGCGGCTATTTTTGTGTATCATCGCTCACCTCATCGCCTCCTCTCCCCTCCGTTCTATCCGGAACTACTGTTACAAAAAATGCAAAATAAGACGGTTTAATTTGCATAATTCGCAAAAAATCCCTACCTTTGCACCAAAATTAGTTAGTGATTAGTTAGCGATTACTTAGTGATTAGTTAGTGATTAATTAGTGATTGAGCTGCCGTTACACTACTAATACTGCAAAATATTCTTACAAATACCCTTTAAAACTTACATATATTATGGCACAATCCAACCTCATTTTCCCTGTTGAGAGTCTCCACGGAAAAATTACAAAGAAGAGCAAAACTATCTTCCGTCGCAAATGTACATACGATGCAAACGGCAATGTCATTGCACAATGCGCACAAGAATCTTATGTCGTAGAAAATCCTCGTGACTGGAAGAAGAATCCTCCAAAAGGTGCAGAGAAACAACGACTTGATAACTGGACAGTCGCTTGCCAACAAGCAAAAGAAGTACAGAAAGATCCAGAGAAATACGCAGTATGGAAACAGCGTTTTGAAGCTCAACTCAAACAAGGTGAGGCAGGTGCTCCTATTGATCCAACCACTCGCAAACCAAAGATTTATATCCGATTTGATTGCTTCATCCGCGCCGCTATTTTCCGTGAATTGCAAAACCAGTCAAACCTTTAATAGCGAAACAGTCTAACACCTAATAGCAAGGCAATCTAACTCCTAACAGCGAAGCGATCTACTATGAAAGCAGTTTACATACACGGCTTTGCAGGGTCAATCCACTCTGACACCATCACCAACTTCCGTAAATATTATCCTGATGTCGAGTGGTGTCCGCTCGAAGTCAATCATCTTGTAGATGAGTCTGTCATGAAAATCAATGACTTCATTGCTGCCAATCCAGATGTCAAATACCTCATTGGTAGTTCGTTAGGTGGCTTCTATGTGTTGTGTGCTGACTTTGCGGGGCGTAAAATTGTTATCAACCCCGTCCTCAATCCTATGTCGTCGCTCAAGAAAGCTGTAGGTGTAAACAAGTATCGTGGTCGCCGTGACAATGGTGAAACAGAGTTCAAACTCACCATGCAAGACCTCTTTCGATTCAAAGCATTTAAACCCCAAGACACTCCTAACACCATCTGCCACTATACGCCCCACGATCCCAACCTCGGTGAGGATATCAAACGCGAATACCAAAAGTTTTTCGCTCATGCTGAGATGACTCCGGAACTGCGCTCTCACTTCACCGTTGTGCACTACATCAAGCACAAACTCGGTGATGCAATGAAATAATCCTAACGAATAAATACCTATCCGACATAGATGAGAAATATACACAAAAAAAGCAGAAGCCATTGACTTCTGCTTTTTTTGTGATTCAGCTGGGGCTCGAACCCAGGACCCCATCCTTAAAAGGGATGTGCTCTACCTGCTGAGCTACTGAATCCCGAAATCGGCTGCAAAGGTACTACAAAAAATGCAAATACGCAAATTTTTTTAGTAAAAAATGCATTTTTGTGTAAAAAATGTGCATATTTGCAGCATTTAGCGAACGTAGCTTCGGGGGAATTGGTCCAAATTGTGAGATTGTTGAGAAAAATTACACAATTTGGACCAAGGCGGCGTCCGAAAATACTGATGTTCGATAAATGGAGGGCGTTAGCCCGCAATATGACCAAATATTTTGGTAAAAAAGTACAAAAATAAGCATTTTTTATTGCTAATGCCAAAATATTTACGTAACTTTGCACCAAATTCGGACTTTTATGGACATTCAACTAACATATCATCGTCGTCACACAACAACGACTCAGGTAGGGCAACTATCTATCGGTAGCGAACACCCAGTTCGCATTCAAACCATGGCTAATACTTCCACCAACGATATCGAAGCTAGTGTGGCACAAGCCGAGCGTTGCATGGCTGCGGGTGCAGAACTCCTCCGTTTCACCACCCAAGGCATCCGTGAAGTGGAATCCCTTGCACAGATTCGTCAATCACTACAGGGCGTAGCCCGATCTACAGCGAACGATGTGAGCGATCTATCATCTCCAGCGCAGCGATCTCATACCCCCTTAGTCGCTGACGTCCATTTTCAATCCGATGTGGCTGATGCTGCGGCTAGGGTAGTGGAGAAAGTGCGCATTAACCCTGGAAACTATATCGATCCTGCACGTAAGTTTAAGCAGATAGACTATACCGACGACGAATACCAAGTAGAGTTAGAACGACTTCGCAATCGCTTCATCCAACTGATCAACATTTGCAAGGAACACAAGACTGCCCTTCGCATAGGTGTCAATCATGGTAGTCTCAGCGATCGTATTATGTCGCGCTATGGCGATACGCCCGAAGGAATGGTAGAGAGCTGTATGGAGTTTCTCCGCGTAGCAGTAGCCGAAGATTTCAAGGATATCATCCTCTCTATCAAAGCTAGCAACACCCGCGTGATGGTCACTACTGTTCGTCTGCTAGTCTGGCAAATGCAAGAAGAGAACATGGCATTCCCGTTACATTTGGGTGTGACCGAAGCTGGTGAAGGCGAAGATGGGCGCGTGAAATCCGCAGTGGGTATTGGCGCCTTACTTGCAGATGGTATAGGTGATACCATTCGCGTGAGCCTGAGCGAAGCCCCCGAAAAAGAATTGCCTGTAGCCCGTGCTTTGGTCGATTATTTTACTGATGAGCACAGTATTCGCTATGCAGCTACCACGCAAGTCAAAATAGAAGATAAGACCGTCTATTTTACCAACGACGACACCGATTGGCAATTCTTCCAACTCCATTCCGCTGCTGAGTGTGGTCGTTTGCTTTGGGATTATAACTGCACTGAATTGGTACTCAATAATGACCATTTCCCTGCTGAAGACCTTATTCGCTTGAGCAAAGACATTCTCCAGGCTGCGCGCGTACGTATGTATAAAACGGAGTATATCTCTTGCCCTGGCTGCGGCCGTACGCTCTTTAATCTCGAACAAACCATTGCGCAAGTCAAAGCAGCTACTTCCCACTTGCAAGGACTGAAGATTGGCATTATGGGTTGTATTGTCAATGGTCCTGGCGAAATGGCAGATGCAGATTATGGTTATGTAGGCGCGGGGCGTGGCAAGGTGAGTCTCTACAAAGGCAAAGAGTGTGTGCTTAAAAATATTCCACAAGAAGAAGCCGTTGAGAAACTCCTAAAACTCATAGAGTCGGATAAATAGGATAAATAATAGATATTTGTATATTCAAAAAAAATGTAGTATCTTTGCACTCAAATTAGATAACTATGGCTATCCATATCCAGCATCTGAATAAATATATTGGTAATCAGCATGTGCTGAAAGATATATGTCTTTCCATCGGCGATGGCGAGGTGGTCGGATTGCTTGGTCCCAATGGGGCAGGAAAGTCTACTTTGATGAAAATCATGGTTGGAGTATGGGATGCTACAAATGGTGAGGTGACTGTTCCAACAAATATAGGCTTTCTGCCCGAACAAAATCCACTTTACGAAGATATGTACGTCCGCGAGTACCTTCGTTTTTTCGTAGAACTGCGTAAGCCATCTTCCGTGCCTTTACACTCTATACCTTACACCTTACACCAACAGGTCGAAGACCTCATTACTCGTGTAGGTTTGACTGCGGAAGCCCATAAGCGTATAGGTCAACTCAGTAAGGGCTATCGTCAGCGTGTAGGTCTGGCACAAGCCATGATTGGCAACCCTGAACTGTTGATTCTTGATGAGCCGACAACAGGTCTTGACCCTAATCAGTTAGAGGATATCCGTGCATTGATTCGTGAGATGGGTAAAGATCGCACCGTTATTCTCTCTACCCATATTCTGCAGGAAGTCAAACAGATGTGTACGCGTGTCATTATCATTGACCACGGTGAAATAAAAGTCAACAAACCTATTAGCGAAATAGAGGATTTGGAGCAAACTTTCCGCGAATCTACACAATTTTGAACCACTTCGAACCATACTGAACAATTTTGAACCATAATGAACAACGATTTCGATATACGAAACCAAATGACCGAGAAGGAGCAAGACAATGCTTTGCGCCCTCTGCGTTTTGATGATTTTGCAGGACAATCCAAGATTGTCAGTAACCTGCGCATTTTTGTAGAAGCAGCTCGCATGCGTGGCGAGAGTCTTGACCATGTGCTTCTTTTTGGGCCTCCAGGATTGGGTAAAACCACCCTCAGTAATATCATTGCCAACGAGTTGGGAGTCGGTTTTAAAGTGACATCGGGGCCTGTCCTTGACAAACCAGGCGACTTGGCAGGGTTGCTCACTTCCCTCGAAGATAACGATGTGCTTTTCATCGATGAGATTCACCGTCTTTCTCCAATAGTAGAGGAATATCTCTATTCTGCTATGGAGGACTATCGCATTGATATTATGATAGATAAGGGGCCTTCTGCCCGCACCATTCA
>JAZUCY010000053.1:0-32673 GCA_045639365.1 Paludibacteraceae bacterium | reverse complement strand
AGAATAAGCAGAGGCTTCACCATAGGTATCATGGATATTCCAACCTAACTTCTCATCATCTGCCGTCTGTAACCAAACTACTCCACCGCACAACACCGCTACCAGAACAACGGCAATAAATACATTTACGTTTCTTTTCATCTTACTTTTTAAAAATTCTTATATCTTATCAAACAAACTATTAATCAATCATTTACCCCACTCATCATCTGAACCTTGTTTGACCGATAACCGAATCCCTAAGAAACGATATGCACAAAACAAAGCGCAGACCTCGAGTTGCCTATTCGCAGTTCGAGGCCTTCGCATTGCCCACCTAATAAATAAACAACAGGAAACCTACGCTGATATGACGATACAATACACCCTTTGCGGCGTATCGTACTATGAGTCATACCCATAGGCATCTACTGTTACTTTGGTTTTTATTAGGTTTCAAAAGTTGCGAAGTTTCGAACTACAAAACACAAAGCGCCAATAAACGCTATTCTAACCCAAATCGGTCATCAGACCGTCCCTTGTTCCGAATATGGATGTAAGCATTGACTTTCTGCATGTTATCAATCCTTTTTGGCATCTTTTTCATCTCTTTTCAGTCGCGTAGCTCGCTACGCTCCTTCAAAGAAGCCGAAAAACCTACTCAAAAATCACTTGATAACATTTACAGAATCCAATGAGCGATTTGGGTTTTCAATATGTCTAAAATCCACCCTTTTTGACGAAGAGACACTTCCCTCCAGCGCAGATTCGGGTGCAAAGGTACTACTTTTTTTTGAATAATCAAAAGATTCTATGGATTTTTTGTAAAAAAGTGTCATTTTCCTATATTTTGTCAAAAAATCTTAAGAAATGACACTTTTTGGTGCAGGAAGCAGAATTGAAATGATAATACACTGATACACAATACATTAATACATATATATACAAACCACCGAACTGCACGGAAAAACGGAATATATTATATCCTTGCGCTACGCGCAGAAATCTCAACTATCTAAACTAAACCTATCTGCATCATAGTTTGGATAGTTTGGATTTCTCGGCCGAAGGGAGAAGGATGTTAGATTCCGATAGGGAGTACTCATCTGTGCTCGTCTGTGGGACATCATATTCCCACTGATTGCACTGATCAACACTGATGTTCCGAGTTTCCGTGCAAGTCAGTGCTTGTCCGTGGTTGGCATCATCTCACACTGAGGGACGTCTTTCTGCGGGTATGTTTTAACCACTGAACTGCACTGAACAACACTGAACCAAGGATAGATTTCCCGCGCATCCGTGTTAATCTGTGTCCATCCGTGGGACATAATTTCCCACTGATTGCACTGATCTGCACGGAACCAAGGATATATATTCCGTGTATCTGTGTAAATCCGTGAGATTCGTGGGACATAATTTCCCACTGATTGCACTGATCTACACTGATGTTCCGAGTTTCCGTGCAAGTCAGTGGGAGGTATGTATCACAACATAAACAACGGCTGCGAAAGCGCAGCCGTTGAATGAGGATAGTATACTGTGTATGTAGCATGTAGGGTGTAAAGTGTAAGGTGTAAAGTGTAAAGGTTACTTCACCACTGCACCCTGTGCATTATAGCGCTTGCCATTGAGCAAGATATAGAGATAACCTCCGTCAATGACTTTGGTCTTCTCCGCTGGAGAAACTGTCAGATCCTCTAAGCCAGTCTCTACACTTGGCTCGAACTGAACACGCAATGCATCCACACTAATCTCACCACTCTCTGACAAGAACGAAGATTGACGAACCAAACGGAAGCCCATGAACTGATAGTCCACACCCGCTGGCAAAGTGGACATATCCGCCTCCTTATAGAGCCAACCTGCATAATCCAAATCACAAATCTTAGTATACTGAATATCACCCTCTACTGCCCACTTAGCATACAACGTGTTGAATGAATAATCAGAGAACAAGTGCATTCCCAAAACAGACTTGCTATTACCCTTAATAGCAGATACATTGTCTGCTACATAAATAGCTTCGCCATTCATCTCAGAGAAAGTATAAGTCAGCTTGTTAGAAGCCAATCCCTCGTACTTAGATGCCGTATTACGCAAGGTAGAAACGGAAGCAACCCCCACTGAATTCTCTTTGTCTCCCTCGAAGAAGAGTGAGTCAAGGTTGTCATAAATAGCCAACTCAGGTTCTACCTCGTCACCCGTAGTGAAGGTAATAGTCACTGGGTCGTTGAGCAGAATGCCATTGACATCCTTTACATCGGCTTGCAACACAAAGGTATAAGTAGAGTTAGGAGCAAGAGCACCTGCCTTCAACTCAAACTTAGCAGATCCGTATGGCTCTGGAGCTACACCATTGAGTTTCACGTTACGAGCTACAGGACTAATATCCTTACCATCAGCATCATACACCTTGAAGCACTTGTTAGAAGCGTTAGCCAACTTAGCATCAAAAATAGCAATGAATGCTGGTGTTACAGGTACATCCACAGAGCCATCTACAGGATAAGTTTGGATGAGGCGTACAGAACCACGATTCTGTGTACGGAACTTGAAGGAGAATGGTTCTTGCAAATGGTTATCATAGGTAGTATCTGGGTGGCATGCACCAGTACCCACTGTAATCGTATATTCTACACCTGGTTCGAAACGAGAAGCTGGTGCAAAGCGCATAGTATGACTATCATCCTCAAACGTGATAGTACCCTCCACCGCTGGAGAAATCTCCAATGCTGCAGCTGTAGCCTCCTCATTCATATCCCAGTTGAAAGAGATTGTCACATTGGTAGATACAAGTACGCTATCCGTAATCTCCACCTTAGGGCTATAATTAGTTACTACAGGAGGCGTTTCGCGCGCCATGGAAAGCGCGAAGATACCATACGAAATCTCGTTGTTCTTCACCTCAAGGGTTTGCTCTTGTGGATAATAGCCCTCTGGTTTTGCTTTCACTGTATATGTACCTGGTTGGAGATTCCAGAAATAGTACACACCATTATAGAGGGTGTCGGTAACATACGTATCGAGGAGTTGCTCTCCTTGCCACAACTCAACCACACCACGGTTGATAGGACGATATACGTCACGGGTATTCTTGCGAGGTTTGTAGTCAGGGAAAGTCTGCTTTTGATATACATCGTGAAGCTTACCACCAATAGCACCGTATGGCAACTCACCATCGCAGAAATGATCATAGAAGGTCTTGGCGAATTGGAATGACTCTTGACGCTTATAGTCAATATTCATCAGACGGTAGGTCTCTGGTAAGTAGTCGTGCATCATACCCTCAGAAATAGTACCCGGAACCTTCAGGTTACGCATCACACCATAACCATTGCTCCAGCCCATGACAGTACGAGCGAAAGTCTTGTCACCGGCGATATTAGGTTCGCGTGACCAGCAGCTGACTTGGTTAGAATACTGGTTATTACCCATCAATGTGGTAATTTTGCGTGCCTCGTTGCAGACCTCCTCAGGCACCTTCTCTGGATAACCACTCAAGCCGTATGGGTCACCAGGGGTAATACCAGAGTGAAGTTGGAGAATATAGTTAGATGGGTTACCTGCATTAGAGTGGATAGAAAGCATGAAGTCTGCATCCCAGTTACTTGCTTCCGCAGAGATACCAGACAACGAACGGTCGTCATCAGTGGTATTGGTAATACGTGACAACTTAGTTTGGAAGCCAAGGTCGCGCAACATAGTATCAAGACGAAGACCCTTGTCCAAGTTAGACACACTCTCCCAGAAACTTTGCTCGCGAGTATATCCCTCAGCTTCGTTGACTTGGTTACCATTGATAAAGATAGGATAGAGATACATCAGACGGTCGTCGGAGTCATAGCCACCGTGACCTGGGTTGATGTAGATCTTATAATCCGCAGGATTGGTAGTAGTAGCGCGCTTGGCTTGGCGTTGCATCTTATTGAGCAAAGTGCCATCCAGTTCCTTCACCAAACGAGGTGCTTGTTTGCGGATAGGTTCGTCCGTGAGATTGAGTTGGAGAAGACGAATCTCACCATTCTCTGTAGCATAGACGATACGACCAGATGCTGCGTCCACATTAGGATACATACCCATACCCTCTGGACTGGTCAAACGTTGTACGAGGGAGCCATCCACAGCGGCAATCATGATAGAAGACTCGATGTTGTGATAGCCATCGTGGTTGTCATCCATACCGACAACGTAATCGTTGCCATACCATACAGGCGCATCAAAATCCTTGCCAAGATTGATAATCTCATTACCATTGAGGTCGCAGATACCTGTACCATACTTGGTATTGAAAAGAATCATTTCTTGATTAGGAGAAAGCGACACCCAAATATAGTTGGCATCACCATGAGGCTTCAGCACCGTTTTCTCGCCATGGCGATAGAGGTTGAGCTCAAGATTCTCATTATCCACGCGAAGCGCAGCATTGTCAACAGCGATTTCGCGATAATCGGCATTGCTATACGCAAGATAGGTGATTGTCTCCGCGTCCACAAAACGAGGAGAATAACCTTCGCCTAAGCGTGTATCACTCAATACACGAATATCTGCGCTAAGCGAGAAACTTACGCAGATTAAAGCGATAAAAGTAAAGATTTTTTTCATAAAAGTATTGTTTTGGATTGTATATGATTGTATAGGGTTGTTTAGCGTTGAGTGCCTAATACGGTATAGACCTGATCATCGTGACGAATGAAGAGTTGACCGTTCTCGAGGAACTTGGTATATTCGGTAGAAGAAAGCACGTCCTCTACACCTGTATCCTGATGCTCAGCGTCAAACACCTCTATGATACCTGGCAAGGAAATATAACGTTCGCCATTTTCAGTACCCGTGGTAGGCACAAACTTCAGCGCCTTGAAGAGTAGCGGATAGATAGCCACATCGCTGCCAAACACCTCTTTGACGTCAATCTCCAAGATATTCTCCTCGCCCACCAAGGGGTTTAAGAACGTGATTTGATTGGTGGTATTCGTATTATTAGCACGTATCATGACTATCACCTTATCATACACTGCATCACTGGTAAACGGAACTTGAATTTTCTCAGGCAAAGAGTATAGTAGTGAATCCTTGGCCAGTTGTACAAACTTGTTACGACCTGAACCATACGTAAAAGTTAGGGTGGCTGGGGCATTGTCGTCCTGAGGTACTGTCAAAACGGGTTTGAATGAAGCAGGCGAGCCCGTTACCTCCCAAGTGGCCGTTGCGCGAAAGTCATCCCACACCATCTTGTTGGCTTCAGCCACCTCTACATTCACCACCAGTGTATCTGTAAACTCGCCCAGCGTACCAGTAACCATGGTTTGACCATTCGAGTGACCCGTAATCTCACCTAACTCATTTACCGTAGCTATAGCAGGATCTAAGGAGGTCCACTCCAATGCTTCCGCCAAAATCTCAATCTTATTGTTGCCGACAGTGCCATTCACCTCCACCTTATAAGGGTGCAAGGCATCGCACAAAACAGTATCAAGACGAATAGACACCGAAGCGGAAGTGATAATGCGTACCTCTAACTCAGTAGAGATGCTTCCCCATGTAGCCGTGAGTTTGCCACCTTGTGTACCCGAAGCCAGCAAACGACCATCAGGCAAGATCTCACCCAAAGCAGGATCACAAGAGAGTTGAACATCCACCACATTGGTATCTACAAGAACACCATACTGATTATATCCCAAGAACTTAGGTGCAGCCACACCATAACGAGGCAATGAATAGATAGGTTGGTAAGGCGCAATAGACGTGATGGTGTTATCTACCTGAGGCACACTGGCTACAGCAAACATACCATTACCACAGGCGCGCTCATTGCCATCAGAACCATTGTTCATAGGTCCAAATGGACGGATATACAATCCTGAACTACCACCGCCGTCCCAGTTCACCGCATAATGCGCACCATAGTGCTGCATAATCTCACCTAAGACCTTCGTGGTACAGCCCGCACTCTTGTTGCTACGTCCGTCCACCACCAAGAAATATTGGATATGTCCATCCTCAGATGTACCAAAAGCAGTACGAGGGTGCAATTCGTTCCAAAAATTGCTTTGCTCCACCTGACCATTATTCACAATCAGTCCGTAGGTATCACCACCTATACATTGTGCCACATCGACCTCTTTGCCATCAAAGATGAGCGACATAGCCACCTCTACCTCTTCACCGATATTGATGGCATCGAGCGCAGCCGCCATAGTACCATGACCCGAAAGTACCACTTTACCAGCCGAGAGAGGCATAGAACCTACATTCTGCTGCTTATCGGTAATCTTCAGCTTCATAGTGCCAGAGGTTTGCCAACGCTCGCCAGGGAGAAGTTCTGCCTGCAGCTCCGTGCCGTATGCATTCGTACCAGTGGTAGCCGCATTGTGCGCGTTATAGAGAACGAGTTCGTTCTCATTGCGATTATAATTCACGTGGTGAATCTTGAGCGTATCAGTACCACGAATCAGCTGGAAAGAATAACTGAGATTGGTAGCCAAAATACCCAGTCCCTCATCCGTCACACCACCTGCACGGCGCGAGGTAGCAGCCGAAGGCGTATGTGCGAACTCGCTATTAACGATGGTTAAGCCCACTGGTAATCCCACATCACCCGTCGTCACAAAGAAGTCACCATTGGTACCTGCAAAGAAAATCTTGGTATCTGTACTACTACGAGTAGCCATAGAGGAAGGACGCTCCGTACCAACAATCTGTCCTTTGCCCAAGACCTCCTCGATATGCACGTAGGGATTGCGTGTATCCACCGTCAATAGCCAACAGTCAAGACGCCCTTTGGCATCACTCTGACGGAGCATACGCAACTCGTAGAAAGTTGCACCTGGACCAGCAGGATACATGGACAGGGTGTCAATGTTGTAGGCAACACCATTCAACGTAAGCGCAGCAAACGAAGAAAGGCTAACGCAAATAGCGAAAATAGAGAGTAAAATTTTCTTCATGGTATAAATAATTTACATGTGAATATACAATAATAGCAATTTGGGTGCAAAGTTACTACTTTTTTTTGGATTATGCAAACGTTTGAATGTTTTTTTGCAAAAAAGGCGAGAAGCGAGAGGCGAGAGGCTAAAGGCGAGAGGCGAGAGGCATGGAATAATATTATAGTGCAGAAATATTATAGTCCAGGACTATAATATGTAAGTGACTGAAAATCTATCTAAAACAAACTAAAAACAAATGAATTATGCAAATATTTTTCATATTTTATTCACCAAGTTGAGGATTATTTGGCGATTTTATTCACCAAGTTGAGGGTTTTTTGGACACAAAAAAAGAGTGTGCCCCGAGGGACACACTCTGGAATATTATAGATAAATTAGATTTTATAGAAGCTCTATATAGTCTAAATTATCATCTTATTTTACCTCTGAACCGAGGAGGTTGTACTTAACGCCGTTCTTGATAACGTAAACTTGACCGTTCTCAACAACCTTGCGTGCGCCAACTTGAGCAGCCTCTACGTCCTCTACACCAACCTTGGTTGGGTCGATGGTGAAGGTGTAAGTAGCATAACCGTTGTTGTTGGTGTAGATGTAAAGTACAGCTTCAGTATCGCTGATTACGTCCACAGAAGGAACCGCTGTACGGCAACCATTGGTAGCTGTACCCATACCATTGTTAGGGAAGTACCAAAGTGGCTCCATACCCTCGAACATACGGTCAGCATCAGCAAACTTATAGAGAGCGAATGCAGAAGTAACAGAAGCAGCAGTGTTAGAAGCAGCCATCAAGAGGAAGTACTCTTCACCCACTTGGAACTCAACGAGACCGTTGTGACCAGTGTTCATAGACAATGAGTTGTTATCGTCGTTGGTAACAACTGTACCAGCAGGAACGTTGATAAAGTCATCCAACAAGATAGCACCAGTCTCTGGGTTACCGTAGAACAACATTGGCAATGTGTTGAAGCCGTCCACGTAGAAGAGAGTACCCTCTTCGTCTTGTGGGAAGATTTGAGGAGCTGTACCGAAGCCAGCAGCGTTGATATAGAGTGATTGGTCAACAGCTGGGTCAAGAAGAACAGCAACTTGCTCGCCTTCGCCAGCAACGCCATCTTGAATCAACCAACGATAGGTATTCCATGAACCATTAGCATCAGCAGCCATGATCACACCATTCTTGGTAACGTCACCTGCTACACCAAATGCGTCAAAACGGAATGCGATAGAATCCAAACCTGGGTTATCCCACAATACATCGTTGATAAGCTCAGTAGCAACACCAGTCTCAAGATCTACTGTGTAAATGAAGAATGGTTGGCAAGAAGCAGAAGCAGATACACAAGCACCGATCAAGCAGTTGCCTGCCCAGTCAAACTTGATATCGTTGAATGGGAGAGTAGTAGCAGCGCCATAGGTAGGCTCGCCAGAAACAGAGTCAGTGCCAGTAACCTTTTGATAGAGGTGTGCACCTGTAATCTTGATAGGATCAAGCATTTCGCCAGTCTTACCGTCTACGCGAACGATAGACTCAGTCTCACGGTTGATGAAGTACATGATACCGTCCTTAGCAGCCATACCACGAACGTAGTCGTTAGTACCTGGTTTGTTAGCTGCGAAGTTGTCCTCAATGTTAGAGATTACCCAGTTGTTATTCAAAGTATAACGACCACCTTGACGCTCTGGATATGCGTATTGATCTTTCTTACCAACTACTACGAGTTCGATACCAGCAACATCACCTACGAATTGGAAGCCATTGTACCAACCAGCTACAGCAGTCACAGAAATCTTAGAACCGATAGGATAAGTAACAGGGTCAAGAACCATCTTGTAGCAAACAGCTTGGTTGCCAAGGGCGTCCTCTACGGTTGGGTTGTTGTAAGAGTCGTAAGAAACGATCTTCAAACCAGGAACAGAAACGCGAGTAGCGAAGTACTTGAACTCAGTGTCAGCGATGAGAGCGCCCAAGTTCTCGAAAGGAGTAACAACTGGCAACTCAGAAGACTCAGAAGACTCAACCACAGCGCTCTTAACCTCAGGAGCACCACCGTAGAGAACCTTCACACCACTAACGATGATCTTATCACCAACGTTGAAGTTAGGAGTCTCAGTAGTATAAACGAGGATACCACCAGTAGCGTCTTGGATGTAAACATTTTTGCCAGAGATGAAGTTAACTACACCAGCAGCCTTGGTCTCGGTGTCATCAGCCAAAGCCTTAACCTCTGCGATAGTAGGAACGTACTCAATCCACTTAGCATAGAGAGTACCAGTAGTCTCAGCGTTAACCACGTTTACTTTCTCACCAGAGAAGTCAGCAGCAGCATACCATCCGTCGAAAGTATAGCCCTCCTTGTAAGGAGCATTGAGAACGAACTCAGCAGTTGGCTCAGTTGGGTTAGCGAAGCCGTGCTTCCATGCAGGCATGAAAGCAGCTACTTGACCAGCACCAGCGAAGTCAGTAGATTTTGGCCAACCAGTACGGAAACCTTCGATGAAGAAAGCAGCCAAAGCATAGCGCCAACCAGCAGAAGTAGTACCCTCTACAAGAACAGTAGCAGCAGCATCAGCGTTTTGTACTTCCATAACGTAAGCCTCAAGCCAATCCCATTTCTCGAGTTCCATCATGCCAGATACGTCTGTCAATTTGGTACAAATAGTGGTGAGAGCAGCATCGTTACCAGTAGCTTTCAACTCATCAAGAGTAGGAAGACCTGTCACGCCGCAGTCAGCCATACATGCTTGGAACATGTCGTTTTTGGTCAACCAATTGTCATCATTGGTTACACCGCCGTTGAGCTCGTAAGAAACGGCAGCGAATGAAGTCACAGCTGCAAAAAGAGCTGCGCAAAAGATTGAAAATCTTTTCATAAATGTTTGTTGTTTTTTGGTTAATAAATTGCTTCCTCATCCGTTGTGGACACGTCCACGGTGGACCTCGGTTGCGTTAAGTAAAAATTGTATTTATTGTACGTTTATTGTGTGGTTATTGTATGGTTATTGTATGGTGCGTCCAAGAAGGTTATAGCGTTTACCATTGCGGAGGATAAACACTTGTCCATTCTCAATCACCTTGGTAGGTGTGCTTGGTTGGATCAAATTCTCCACACTGGTAGGAATAGTGCCATCGGCACCACCTTCTACTCCCATCTGAACAGCCACCACAGCAGAAGGCTCAGTATAACCACCTTCCGCGACAGCAGATACACGAATATACCACGTACCCTTCGACAGTCCCGTATGTGTGCAAGAGAAGACCGCAGGGTCATCAATACGCACCTTTGTGGTCGAGCGTGGAGGGAAATTATTTTTCGTACTGAACTCCACTTGGAAGCCAGAAGATGCTTGTTCCTTCCACACGACCATCAAGTCCTTACCAGCGAACTCCATACCATCAGCAGGCCATGTGATAGTAGGCACTGGTACAAACTGAGGCATAGTACGGAACTTCTCTGGTGCCGAAGTTACCAACATGCCACTAAACGAAGCGGTAGCACGCACATAATAGTCGCGCGAAGCCAGCAAGTCAAATGACAAGGTATAGCGATGGGATGTAGAAACACCCACGTGCACCAGTGCATCCTCGTCAAACTTAGTATTGGTAGCAATCTCAAAGATATACTCCACATCGCTGAAAGCCACGCTATCGCAAACGAAAGTAGGTGTCACAAAGTCGCAAGTATCGCCCGTCAATGGAGACTGCATACGGAAGTATGAACCATCGAAAGCATGGATGTCGGTATAAGAGTCCTCCTTATTAATACTACGTGTGCGCACGCGCCAGTAGTAAGTGCCGTTCTGGTTGAGCCAATAGACTTTGCCCAAATAGAAAGTCGTATCAGACACCTCATACTCATAATCGAAAGTAGAGAAGTCCGCCGACTTGGAGAGTTGGAAGAAGTAGGAATCTGCTCCCTCAACCACATTCCAAGAGACATTGCAAGGCATGATAGCATCAGCATTATTCGCCGGATAAAGGATATGCGCTACAGGCGACTTGCCCCAAGCAGTATTATCCATCGTGCGTGCTGGATGTTCGTTACCAAAACGGTCCAGCACAGCCACTGCGTATTGGGTTGGGACAGTAGCATCGGTCACGAACTTGTTGTTGAGACTGAAGGAATTGGTATAGGTAGTACCTAACAAGTTGCGGCTGGTAGCCACAGCGCCATGGTGACCTATCTCGTTAGTCGGAATCTGATAAACGACGTAACGGAGATTGTCCTTAGGGGCATCCCACTTGAGGTAGTTGCCCTCGACACGGATATTGCTAACATAATAACATTCGTTAGTCGCCAGCCATGTCATTTGTGGCACAACCGCAGGACGCGTATTGACCTCTTCTTCAATATACTTGAAGTAATCCTTGGTAGCCATACCCGTGCTGAAACTATACCAGCAACTACCTGGTGCATCCATACGATCATACAGGCGATTGAGTGCAATCTGATCACCAATCTCCTGTTTGCCATGTTTGCCGCTGACAATTTGATTGTCCGACACCATATTCTGGAGCGTATGGCTGACATACATGTGACGATTGAAATGGCACGCCATATCTGACCACCATTTGCAGATGACATCGTAGTTGGAAGTAGAGTTGATGGTCCAGTAGATTTGTGGCGCCATATAGTCAATGGTATGCTCATTGTACCACGCCAGCGGGTCTGCATAGATACCATTGTATTGCCAGTCGGATGAAGGCGTAGGACAAGGTTCAACGCCATAGACAGGCGCTGAGGTGTTGGCTTTGCCCGCCACACCCGCAGGACCAAGTCCGAACTTCACCCAAGGTTTGATAGCCTTGATGGTGTCATTGACCATACGGATCATAAGATTGTTCTGGGCACGACGCCAGTCTGCACGAGAGATAGCGGCAGCTCCTGCCTCAGCCTTGTAGGCGTTGTACTGCGCATCGTCGTATGCATCCTTATAGCCAGATTGGTGGAAATAGTCATCGAAGATGATACCATCCACATCGTAGTTCTCCACAATGTCCGCCACTACCTTGCATATCTGCTCACGCACCTCTGGCAAAGCAGGGTTAAGAATGGTGATACCTCCACAATCGACCAACCACTCGGGATGGGTATTGTAGTAATCTAAAGGGTGGTTCTTGCCAAACGTAGCATCGGAACTGGCATAGCGATAAGGATTGAGCCATGCGTGCACCTCAATGCCGCGTGCGTGGGCAGAGTCAATGACCAATTGTAGTGGGTCATAGGTAGGTTCGCCACCGCGCGTACCTGTGATATATTGACTCCATGGCTCATATTGGGACTTATACATGGCATCCGAGAAACTGCGAACTTGGAAGAAGAGGGCATTAAGGTTAGCCCTCTCGTGCAGTTTGAGGAGGGAGATCATGTAGTCCTGTTGCTTCTGCTGTCCTGCGGCAGAAGATTGGCTATGCGGATTAGGCCAGTCAATAGCCCAAGCCGTAGTGAGCCATGAAGCACGGAACTCGCGCTTGGGCTGTGCCTGGAGCGTTAGCGCCAAGCACAAGCCAAGAGCAAGTAGCGATATTTGACGAAAGAACTTCATTAGAACAACTTAGAAGGAGTATTGTTAACAGCCACACCGTATGCTGCTACGCCCTCCACGAGGCAGGTCACCTCATTGGTAGCAAGGTTATAGCAGTAGATACCGGTGTTAGGACGGTTAGAAGTAGAAGCACCATTGTTGCGGTATGCGAAATAAACGCACTCGTTCACATCGTCATAAGCCATCTGGGTGATACCAACAGACTCCACGCCGGTACCCTCAACAGCTGGGAGGTTGCCGTCCAAGTTGCTGGCGAACTCCATACCATTGTACTTGATCGCTTTCTTATTCACATCACCACCAGATTGCATTGCCTTCCACTCATCGTATGTACAAACGCAAACATTGTTAGCAGTCATCTCCATAACGCAGAACACCACTTTGTCGTGCTTGGTAGAGTAGTAGAAGGAACCAATCTTCATACCATCACAAATCTTACCTTCCTCTGGGAGAAGCGCCTTATCACCTGTACCAACAGGGTCTTTCAAGATATCGTCATCCATGAAGCAGAAGGTAGAAGTAGCGGTGTGGCAGGTTGACCAGTGCCATACGCCATTAATCTTAGCGAAGTTACGGCTAACCGCACCATACGCCAGACCATTGCCGTAGTAATGGAGGTGGTTGTGACGTACGAAGTAAGGATAGTCGTTGATGTTGTACACCTTATCACGGTCGGTGAGCTTCACCTTCATGATACCTGTATTACGGTTCGCATAGTAGAGATAGTCACCATCAATACAACCATAGAATGGGTCATCGAAGGCCGCTTGGTTGGCATTGGTCAGCATAGTTTCCACTTTCTTACCATCTTTAGACACCACCGAAATCTTACCATCACCCAAGACGCCGTCCACGTCGTTTACGTAGTAGAATTGTTTACCCGCATCAAGAACGTAGAGCGAAGAGTCCTTGAAGAGGATATTGAATGGGTGTTGACCAGAAGAAACACCGAGGTCGAAAGAAGATATCTCCATATCAGCAGGTTGTTTGCCACCCGTGAGCTTGTGCGCCATGATACGACCACCTTGAACAGCATAGTACAGAGTAGGAACTTCTTGGTTGTAACCCACTTGCACGTTGAGCGTAGTAGTCTCCAACTCCTCGCCACCCAAGTTCACGTTGAGAACAACCTCTTGGGAACCTACGTGAGAGAACTTAACTGGTGCAGGCAGGTCAGTCACACTCTGACCTACGAAAGTAGCATAGTCAGCATCTTCAGCGCTCTTGGTGTCCTTAGGGAAGGTCCAAGAGAAGGTTGCAGGCTTGTTCTGTGGGTTAGGCAACTCCACATCGAATGTCACCAATGATGAACGAACCTCACAAACAGGGTCAGCCACCTTGATGGTTACAATAGGCTTGATAGGGGCAATCATGACCACGTTCTCCTTAGAGAAATCGCCTACGGTCAGCTTCACCTTGTATGTACCAGCCTTAGCGTAGAAGTGTTTCACTTCATCACCTTCCATGGTTTGGCCATCACCAAAATCCCAAACAGGTGTACCATTGGTAGTAGAAGGTGAGGTGTTCACGAATGTGATATATGAGTCCACATAAAAGTCCAAATAGTATTTTGGATCGTTTTCTTGATCAATAAAATAATCAAAAGAAACCGCGTCTCTTGGCAACACTTCCTCCTCGACGATATTGTCTATACAAGACACCGCACAGATAGGAAAGAGTGCAATCAATAGGGTTTTCAAAATATTTGTTTTCATATCATTGATATATTTGTCTTGTTCGTATTAGTTAATAGCAATCTCCTTCGCATCGGTTTTACTATATGTACCACCTGTATATGCGCCCTCTTTGTGCTTAGCAGGGTCAAAGCCCTTCTTGTCGTAGATGCGCAACTCAGCATTGATATAGTACTCGCGTTTGTACTCAATAGAATAGCCCTCTGAGCTACCAATCAAGTCGTAGAAGGTAACATGGTTCTCCCAAACGCTATCCAATGCGTGTTTGATCTTGTCATAGACATACTCTGTACCCAGTGGTTTACCTTTGAGGTTATAAACAGTGTCATAAACCATGACTGTATCAAATTTAGGAGGACGTCCACCCAAGTTGATAATCTTCTCTGCAGAATCGATTCTAAGACCAAGGGTATCGAAGTCGGTTTTGCTTCTGATAGTATCATACTGTTTGAAACCAAATTCCCAAGAGTTGGTATTAGCATTGAAAGTAGAGTCGGTAATCCATTGTACGTATGGAACTCGATCACCATTAGGTGTTTCAATCGTATCAGTCAAAAGACTCAAACCGTTTAACACTTGCATATACGCATTATAGTGACGCTCATCCGCAGTAGGATTCATCTTAGCGGTCAAGCCATCCTTGAAGGTCTTAGCAAATCCTTCGCCGAAGTATGCGTTGAGGTTCTTGGTAAAACCAATAGTATCTTTAGGTTGTACCCAAGACACAGGTGCCAAAGTGTAGCTGACAGGGAACTTATCCTTAATCACATAGGCACGGAAGGTAGTATCCCACATATTCTCGTTATGAGGATAAGACTGAATGGTTTGCAACATACGCTTTTGCGCGGTGATATTGCTACTCATGCTATAAGAGAGCGCCTTGATGAGTGTAGCAGAGACCAATTTGTCTTCTTTCTCAAACAACTCATACCATACTTCAGAGTGGTCGATAAAGTTGTCTGCAACAGTAGAGTAATATTGTCCTGTGATCTCCATATATCCACCCGCTTTGACGGTACTACTTGCTATATCCCATTTAGCTTCTGGTCCAACAGCACCCGTGATGGTGTTCTCATCGAATGGATCATGCTTCTCGCACGAAGCAACCATCATGAGTAGTAAGCCGAGTGCTAATGTTTTGAATATTGTTTTCATATTATTCCTTATTTATAATCTAAATTAATAATTACATCCATTCGATATGTTCGTCTGCACATTGAACTACGTTAGGGTTCTTCTTCGCCCAAATGAGACGTTTCTTCAAGATACGATAGTCGAGGATCTTCTCACCAGCAGCGTTGGTGGTATAGTAGCCCATGCGCTCAAGCTCCTTCTTGTTGTACTTGGTCTCTGTCTCGGTATCTGCATTGAGTCGGTTTACCCATGCATTAGGAGAGAGCGTAGCGTTGGTACCATAATCTTCTGGTGTTGCCCAATATGCCTCATAGAGGTTGTAAGGACGACGCAGTGCATATTCGAGTTTGTAGTTATCTCCATCCGCAGCAAACATAGAAACTTTACCATTGTGGACGTTCTTGACGTCATATACAGCCACAGGTTGTTGACCTGGGATGACGTACTTGATACCATTTTGTGAAGAGCTATAGTTATAGCGACGCATGTCGGTCCATTGCTCTGGTTGGAGGTACATAGCCACATACTTTTGTTGCATGAGGTCAGCGATGGTGAAGTTAGCCGCACCTGGCAACTTGATTTCCCAGAAACGGTTATACTGGTTGAGCGCATCGCCTGAGAGGGTAGCCTCGTTTACGCCATAGCGAGCCATATTGTGAAGAGTAGCCGCCTTGGTGGTCTCGTATGCACCTGCACGGTCGCCAGCCCACAACTGAGCTTCAGCCTTGATGAACATCAACTCCTCGACAGTGATGAGAGGAATGTAACTAACATTCTTGGTATAAGGGTTGCTACCACGGCTTTGGCAGAGCAAGTCTGGGAAAGAAGAGATAGGATCAGCCTCACCATTGCGGTCAATATCGCCTACACCAATATTACTCTCGAGGTGCCACAATGCCTTCTCGCCACGTGGCTCAATCATACGTGCCGCACGTGGGTCAAGTGCATAACCACGAGTACGGTTGTATGTACCATCGATACTACCTAAGATACCGTGTACAAAGAAAGTAGTAGGAACAGATTGGTCAAGACGGTTAGCACGGCTCTCCCAAGAGTTGATGATAGGTTTGAGAGGACCCCAAGGGCAGTTAGACTCCGTCACACCACCTGGATAATAGTAACGTGGCTCTTCGAAAGTAACCAAGGCATCGTCTACGAGACGGATAATCTCTTGGCAGACAGCAGGAGAATTCTCCCAGTTAGGCAATTTGCGCAACCAGAGACGAGCCTTGAGGGCCTTGCAGAAGCCTTCCCACTTAGCCATATCACCTGCATAGATACGGTCCATACGGTCGGTGATGAGCAAGTTAGTAGGAGCGTCCACCCATGCAGGGTCCTTGTAGAGTTTGAGCAACTCATCTACCTCTTGGTGCATCCACTCATATACCTCGGCTTGTGTATCATAGAGAGGAGAACTGCTCTGATATACTTGCGAACGTGGCATATCACCGAAAGCATCCGTGGTAAGCATTGTGGACATAAGCATAACGGTACGACCGATAAGAATAGCATTGTATTGTCCGTTAGCTTCAGCCAACTCGTTCATTTTTTGGATATTAGCACCGAGATCATAGAAGTGACGGCGCCACATAGGGTGACGGTTCACACCGAGGAACTCCCAACCTTGGCTATAAGGATAAGAACCCGTTTGGCTCTTGCCAGTAGTGGTGAGTGCTTGGCACATATACACACCATATTCAGCATGGTCGTAGCAGATCTGCGAAGCATAGAAAGTTGCTACAGGCAACACCTGACCCACTGACGTAGAGATTGCAGAGTCCTTGGTATAGTTAATATCCAAAAAGTCCTCGCAACTGGTCAGCAGCAATGCTCCGAGAAGAGCTGGTATAAAAAATAATTTTTTCATATTCCTTATCATATTATTAGGTTAGAAAGAAGCCGAGAGGCTGATATTATAACTACGTGTAGAAGGCACTGGGCTATTATCAATACCCGCAGAACCTGTACCACCTTGTCCAGTAGAAGCGTTGCAGACAGGGTCTGTACCTGTATATTTGGTCAGTACAAAGACGTTGTTGCAAGTGAAGTTGAGCTTCAAGCCTTTGAGCACGTTCTGATTCTTCATCAGCTTAGCGAAGTCATAGCCCAAAGTAACATAGCTCAAACGGAGATACGAGCCATCCTCAATGAAGTTGGTAGATACATTGTAGAAGTAGTTGGTGATAGTCGTTTGGTTGAGCGTAATAGGTTTGGTATTAGGCAAGTACTCCACAGTACCGTCCTCATTCACCTGCTCCATCACACCATTGAATACCACTTGGCGACCACGGTATTGCTCAAGGATCTTGTGGTTACCGCTGGAGATAAGGTTACGACCTGTCACGTTAAGCACGTCGCCACCATAACGGCCATCAAAGAGGAATGAGAATTGTACGCCAAAGATGTTCATGCTGGAGTTAAGACCAGCTTGGAACTTTGCCTCACGGTTACCGATGAGTGCGTTCTTGTTAGGGTTGATCTTAGGATAACCATTCTCGTCCACAATCACTTGACCAGCCGCGTTGCGTTGGTAGTCCTTACCTGTGAGCGCGGTAGTAGAACCACCTAAGTAAGCAGAAGTAAAGACGTCACCGTATTGAGGACCAGTAATCTCGTGTACATCCTCTGGCAGACCGACAACAGTACCACGGTTGAGACCGAAGTTAAGACCGAGAGTCCAGTTGAAGTTCTTGCGTTTGATAATATCTTGATCCAGTGTAAACTCCATACCATGGTTACGAATCACACCCTCGTTACGTGTTTGGAGGATATAACCAGAAGAAGGAGATACACGCACGGTCACGATTTGGTTGTCCACCTTAGTATTATAGTATGCTACATCCAAACGAGTTCTATTATCAAAGAACTTGATATCCATACCTACCTCCCAAGAATATGACATCTCAGGAGCGAGGTCACGTGAAGCAGAAGACATGGTTGGGTCAATACCATAACCGCCATCAGGATAGGTACCAAACTGTTTGAATCGGCGGTCATAGAGGTATGCCATAGCGTCCTTACCTACCACAGCGTAGTTACCACGAATCTTCCAATAAGAGAACCAGTTGTTTTGGGTCTCATTCAATCCAGGAATCAACTCAGAGAGGATCACACCACCCGTGATAGAAGGATAGAAGAATGGGTTATTGTTGATGGTAGAAGACCAGTCCCAACGACCTGTTACGGAGAGAGAAGCCAATCCCTTGTAGTCACCACGGATCTCACCGAAGTAACCGAAACGGTTGATACCACTGTGACCAGCAGTACGGTCAGAGAGTTCCATCCACTCGCGATTGGTGTTAGAGAGGCTATATGTACCTGGGATGATGAAATCGCAACCATAAACAGATGTAGAAAAACCTTGCGACATCTTCAACTCAGTACCCGCCATAATATCGATAGAGAAATCCTTAGGCAACTCAATCTTATAAGTTGCGTTAGCCGAAGCGGTGAAGAGCTGGCTACGACCATTAGAAGCAGAGTATGCACCTAAAGCCGATTTGCTCATATTGGTAATATCATCGCTGGTCAAGATATAGTTATCAGGGTTCAGATAACCACCTGTGAGGCCTAACAATGGGAACACTTGATCCGCAGAAGTAGAGGCCTTCCAAGCCAAATACTCGTTATATAGATCCCAATCAGGATAAGTACCAGGAGCTGCAGTAGCATAGTCAGCAGGAGGATCACCCAATGGCGCCTTGACAGAAGGTACCACATTGCTATCATCCCAACGAGGTACGGTGTAACTATCTGACATAGAGTGACTCACGTCGTAGCTAACACGACCCACGATTTGGAGGTTCTTGACAGGCTTGAGTGTTACGCTACCATTGATCACGTTACGCGTCTTCTTGGATACACCATCATCCTCATAAATGCTATAGAGAGGACTTTGTGGAGAACCTGTCTTCTCCGTATCGCTCCAGTAGCGGTGAGAAGGAAGAGCATTATCATGCTTGTAGTCGGTAATGTCGTTGTTGATAGGCCAACCATATACACTGCTCACGCCGCTGGTAGAACGAGAACGAGTATCTGTGATATTGATACCCATTTGGAAAGTCACCCATTCAGCAGGGGTAAACGAAGCCTTGATGAGCGCACCAAAACGGGTCTTATAATCCTCAGGGATAATACCTTCCGCTGTAGAATAGTTAGCAGAAGCGTATGCTTGGAACTTCTCAGAACCACCATTCACAGAGAAGTCATACTTGTGATAGAAGCCCGTTTTGAAGAAGTTACCCATATTGTCATAAATCACGTCGTTAGGTCCTAACACAGGTCCCCAACCACCAGAGGTTTTGTCCTTGTAGAAACCTTGTGCACCAGGACCGTAGGTCTGTTGCAGTTCAGGGAGACGTGTTGGTGTATCAAACTGCCAGCTACCATTGGCTTGCACTTTGATTTTGCCTTTCTCACCTTGTTTGGTGGTGATCATGATGACACCGTTAGCAGCATCTTGACCATAAAGCGCAGCAGCGGCAGCACCCTTGAGGACAGTGATGTTCTCAATATCGTTAGGGTTGATATCCGCAGCGGTAGAACCACCACCAGAAATAGCCACACCATCGAGGATAAACAATGGCTCGTTGCTTTGGCTATTGTTCACAGAGGAGATACCACGAATGATAATTTGGCTACCAGAG
Organism: Paludibacteraceae bacterium; assembly: GCA_045639365.1. Lineage (GTDB taxonomy): Bacteria > Bacteroidota > Bacteroidia > Bacteroidales > Paludibacteraceae > Colicola. The sequence continues at coordinate 12,729 of JAZUCY010000053.1, read as the reverse complement.
TTAGGAGAACCACCTGAGTTGGTCACAGACACGCCGGCAATTTTACCTTGGAGAGAGTTAACGAAGTTAGCACTCTTATTCTCGGTAAGTGCGTCACCACCAATGTTTTGCACAGCAAAGTTCAAACGTTTTTTCTCTTGAACCACACCCATAGCCGTAACGACTACTTCCTCCATGGCGATAGCATCGGCACTCAAACGAACGTCCATTTGAGGACCTGTGACTTTCAACTCCTGGGTCACCAAACCCACATAACTTACCACGAGAGTCGCACCATCTTGGACTGTCAATTCATACATACCATCAAAATCGGTAATTGTACCGTTTGATGTTCCTTTCTCGAGTACAGAAGCGCCAATGACTGGCAAACCGTCCTCGGTAGAAACAACCACACCCCTTACTGTGACACTTGCCATCATAGCAACTGACAACAAGGAGCAGGTTAGCAGAAAGAATAGTTTCTTCATAAATTAGATTGTTTTTATTGTTTTACCATTTTATGCTTGATTGTCAGCACGATAAGCATCCACTGCTTTCTTCACACTACCATGAAGGAGCAACAAGTCTTTCGCCTTGTCATATTCAAGACCAAGTTCCTCGATAATCATTCGTGTACCACGGTCAACCAGTTTCTTATTGCTGAGTTGCATGTTCACCATCTTATTACCCTTAACACGACCCATCTTAATCATCGTGATGGTAGTAATCATATTGCACACAAGTTTTTGTGCTGTACCTGATTTGAGACGAGTAGAACCAGTCAAAAATTCAGGACCTACAACTGGTTCGATAGCAATTTCAGCCACCTGACCAACTGGAGATTCTGGATTGCAAGATATAGAGGCAGTTAAACAACCAAACTCGCGTGCGCGCTCGAGCGCGCCTATAACATAAGGAGTAGTACCTGAAGCCGCAATACCCACTACAGTGTCAAGAGTAGTGATATTATGGTCGAGCAACTCTTGCCAAGACTTCTCTGGATCATCCTCTGCATTCTCCACAGGGTTACGCAAAGCCGTATCACCACCTGCAATAAGACCAATCACGAATGATGGTGGCATACCGAAGGTAGGAGGAATCTCACTGGCATCCAACACGCCAAGACGGCCACTGGTACCAGCACCCATATAGAAGATACGACCGCCTTTTTGCATGCGCTCAACAATACCCTCTACCAATTTTTCTATTTGAGGAATGCATTCCTTGACTGCAAGAGCCACCTTTTGATCTTCCTCATTCATCTCCACGAGCAATTGACCTACTGATTTCTGGTCTAAGTTGTCGTGCAATGATGTTTGCTCTGTTACTTTTGTAAATGCCATAATAGAAAATTTTGAATTATGAATTTTGAATTATGATCACATTGTAGGCGCAACATCCTTCTTGTGGTACTCTTTGAGACCCTCCATAGGACCTTGGAGGATTTTGCCCACTTGGAAGCCATTGTCAGCCATCACCTTCTTCAATACATCTTGGTAATAGTAAGCGATTGAACCAATAAAACCTACAGGAAGAGCAGGATATTGAGGCAAGATACGCTTCACGAAATACTCGAAGTGATCATAAACGAGTTGTGCAATCAATGGGTTTTCCATATTCTCAGCACAGAATTTGCTGAGGGAGGCTAAGTAACGATTAGGGAAAGGCTTGCGATATACATTATCAATCACATCAGCTGCGGTGATACCATATTGCGCTTGGAACTTCTCTTTAAGCTCCTCGCTCAACTGATTCTTAAAGAGGTCAGACACAAGGCGTTTGCCCAACACAGCACCACTACCTTCATCACCAAGAATGAAACCTAGCGCAGGAACATTCTTCTCAATCTCCTTACCATTCCAGAGGCAAGAGTTGCCACCTGTACCCAAGATACAAGCTACACCGCGCTCCTCACCTAACACACCGCAAGCAGCACCCACCATATCAGAGTACACTTCCACTTTAGAAGTCTTAAAAACAGCCTCAAGAGCATAAGCTACAACTGGGCTTTTCTCTGGCGTACAGCCAGCACCGTAGAAAAAGACATTCGTAATGCTTCCTGCCCACATAGAATGTGCCATTTGAGGAAGCAATTGGTTATTCACACTATTCTTAATGGCGTCAGAAGTTTGTTGAAATGGATTGATACCATCGGTAAAAAACTCCTCACAATGACCATTGGCTGCCATTAAACACCAATGCGTTTTAGTAGAACCTGAATCTGCAATTAAAATCATATCTGTAAAATTTAGTAGTTAATATTCTCATTTTATGCTTTCGCTCCCCTACACACACCACACCAAAAGCAGTTTGCAAAGGTACTATTTTTTTTTCACGCGCGCAATAGTACGCGCCTTTTTTATGTTGTATAACATATAAAAAGCTTTTTTTTCACAAAAAAGTCTGCAACCGTTTGCATAAGTCGTAAAAATATCGTACCTTTGCAGCACGATATATCATAAAATCTACTAAAAAATATGAGAAACAATCTTAGTCAAATGATTTCTCTGAGTAAAATCGAGGAGAAATTGTATCGTCCTGCGAACGCGTATGAGCAATCACGCGTTACTCGCATGGAACATGTGAACACCACCATTCACGAGAAACCACAGGAGGGTATCGCATGTGTCGCTCAACGCATTGCTAAAGTCATTCGCGAGCGCGAAGCCAACGGTAAGATGACCGTATTGTCACTGGCATCGGGTCGCTCTATGCGCGACTTGTTTGCTGAGCTCGTTCGCCTTCACAAAGAAGAAGAGCTAAGCTTTAAGAATGTAGTAGTATTCGGTTCGTATGAGTTCTATCCATTGGCAGATGCTTCATTGGGTAGCATGGGACAAATCAGGAGCCAACTGCTGAATCAAGTAGATATTCTCCCTGAGAATGTACACACTTTCCCTGGCGATCTTCCTAAGGAGACCGTATTTACTTTCTGCGAAGAGTACGAGAAGGCTATCGTAGAGGCTGGTGGCATTGATATCCAAGTATTGGGTATTGGTCAATGGGGTAACATAGCTATGAACGAGCCTGGTACACAACCTAACTCCTCCACCCGCTTGGTCATCATGGATAACAACTCTCGCGTGGACGCTAAGTCGCTGTTCGGCAACGTCGCACAAGTGCCTACATGCGCCATTACATTGGGTATAGAGACCATCCTCAAAGCCAAAGAGGTGATTCTCGTAGCGTTTGGTCAGCACAAGGCTGGCATCGTGAAACAAGCTATCGAGGAAGTAGCATCAGCAGAGTGCCCAGCATCGTACTTGCAACTACACAAAAACGCATCCATCGTGCTGGATTTGGACGCAGCTAACAAGCTCACCCGTATCAATCACCCATGGAAAGTGACCAACTGCGAGTGGACAGACCAACTTGTTCGTCGCGCTGTAGTATGGCTATGCGAACAAACCAAAAAGCCAATCCTCAAACTCACCAACAAGGACTATAACGATTTCGGACTCAGCGAACTCATCACCAAATATGACTCAGCATACAAGTGCAATATTAAGGTGTTTAACGATCTGCAACATACCATCACTGGCTGGCCAGGTGGCAAACCCAACGCAGATGACACCAACCGTCCTGAGCGCGCAAATCCATTCCCAAAAGACATCGTAATCTTCTCTCCTCACCCAGATGATGACGTAATCTCAATGGGTGGTACCTTCCAACGCCTCATCAACCAAGGTCACAACGTACACGTAGCATACGAGACCAGTGGTTGTATCGCTGTTTGCGACGAGGAGGTAGTTCGTTTCATGGACTTTATGAAGGGTTACAAACAAATGTTGTTACCTGAAGATCAAGTGATTGAGAAGAAGTACGACGAGTACATGAACTTCTTCAAGAACGAGAAAGTAGGCGACAACGACACCCGAGAGATTCTCAACCTCAAGGCACTCATCCGTCGTGGCGAGGCTACTGCAGCTTGTCGCTTCATGGGCTTGCCAACCGATCATATCCACTTCCTGAACTTGCCATTCTACGAGACTGGTACCATCAAGAAAGGTCCTCTCTCTCAAGCCGATGTGGACATTGTGAAGGCACTGCTCGAGGAGGTAAAACCACAACAAATCTTCGCTGCTGGCGACCTCGCTGACCCTCACGGTACACACCGTGTTTGTTTGGACGCCGTGCTCGCAGCATTGGATGAATTGAAGCACACCGCTGCATGGGATGAGTGGCTCAAAGATTGCCGTATCTGGATGTACCGTGGCGCATGGATGGAATGGGAACTCGACCTCATTGAGATGGCTGTGCCTATGTCACCAGAGGAACTTCGCTCAAAACGTAACTCTATCCTCAAACACGCTAGCCAAATGGAGTCTGCCCCATTCATGGGCGATGACGAGCGCCTGTTCTGGCAACGCGCAGAGGACCGCAACCACGATACTGCGAGAATGTACTCCGACCTCGGCCTTGCTGAGTATGAGGCTATTGAGGCGTTCGTACAATACCATATTCTTTAATATTCTTTAATATTTTTTAACAAGGATTATCATCTGACTTTTATACCGTCATTTCGCTACCCTTGCGCTACCTTTGCGCTAGGGATAGCGAAAGACAAAAGCTTGAAAATAATCATTTTATTTATTAAAATTTATGAAAAATATCACATGTTTTATTCCTTTCCAAAGTGAGGAACAAGTAAAAGCTACTGTAGCTAACTTGCAAGCGCAAGAGCTCGTTGCTGACATTCATTTCATTCACGGTGACATCCGTTCTACAGCTAACGTTCGCGAGATCGCTGCTAAGGCTAACACCGAGTACACCTTGATTTACACCAAGTACACCACCCTCTCATTCGTTCTCTTCGCTCTCGAGCGTATGGAGGCACTCATCGAGGACACCAAGGCTGCTATGGTTTACGCTGACCACTTCAACCAAGTAGGTGAGGTTCGTACCAACGCTCCTGTGATTGACTATCAATTGGGTTCTGTACGCGATGACTTCGAGTTTGGTTCTGTTCTCTTCTATCGCACTAGCGCTGTTAAAGAGGCTGTAGCTCGCATGGACGTTGATTATCAATTTGCTGGATTGTACGACTTGCGCCTCAAAGTAAGCCAAAAGGGTGCTTTGGAGCACATCAACGAGTACCTCTATTATGATGTAGAGCTTGACAACCGTACTACTGGCGAGAAGAACTTCGACTACGTTGATCCTAAGAACCGCGGCGTACAAATCGAGATGGAGAAGGCTGTTACCCAACACCTCAAAGACATCAACGGTTACCTCGCTCCTGGCTTCAAGGATGTAGATCTCCACTGCGATGGTTTCGAGTATGAGGCTTCTGTGATTATCCCTTGCAAAAACCGCGTTCGTACTATCGGTACTGCTATCAAGAGCGCACTCAGCCAAGTTGTTAAGGCTCCTTATAAGTTCAATGTTATCGTTGTTGATGACAATTCTGAGGACGGTTCTGTTGACGTAATCAAGAGCATCGTTGCTGAGGGTCACGAGAACCTCGTTTACATCGCTCAAGATAAGACATGGCACGCTATCGGTGGTAACTGGAACGTAGCTCTCCACCACGAGAAATGCGGTCGCTTCGCTATCCAATTGGACTCTGACGATACATACTTCGATGAGAACACTGTTCAAAAGTTCATTGACGCTTTCCACGAGCAAAACTGCGCTATGGTGGTTGGTACCTACCAATTGACCGACTTCGACGGCAATATGATTCCTCCTGGAGTTGTTGATCACAAAGAGTGGACACCAGACAACGGCCGCAACAACGCTCTCCGTATCCACGGTCTTGGCGCACCACGTGGTTTCTACACCCCAATGCTCCGCACTATCAACTTCCCAACTACCAAGTATGGTGAGGATTATGCAGTAGGTTTGCGTGTAAGCCGCGAGTATCAAATCGGTCGTATCTACGACGTAGTTTATAACTGCCGTCGTTGGGATGACAACTCTGATGCAAACTGCGATATCGTGACAATGAACAACAACCACTTGTACAAAGATCGTATCCGTACATGGGAGTTGAAGGCACGTATCCAAATGAACGAAGGTAAATAATTGTGCCATAGGCACGTTCAATAGCGCGTTGCGCTGTTCAATATAGTTCAGCGCTTCGCGTTCAACATTGAACAACACTGAACAACATTGAACCATACTGAACAATGTTGAACCTCTATAAAACAATAACCGATATGTTCTCCCGCGAACTTGAGCTTCGCGGGAGAGCTTTCGTAAACTACGGAGCTTTAGATCAGGTCGAAGTCAAAGACATGACTATCGATGGTTTTCCTGCCAAGCTCTTTTTCAACCCAGCTCGCGTGCGCAGTGTGATGGCGGATGTAAGTCCCGAAGCCCTGCAAAAACGCGCGTGCTTCCTTTGTCCTGATGGTTTAGAGCCTCTGCAGCTCACCACCGTTTGGGACTCCCCTACGGGTCAAACGTATTTCATACGTGTAAACCCCTTCCCTATCTTTAACCATCATTTCACCATCTCGTCATCTAATCACGAACGCCAAACTTTTGCTCCGCACATGGAGTCTATGTTGCATTTGGCTCAGGCGATGCCCGAGATGAGTATTTTCTATAATGGCCCTATGTGCGGTGCCAGTGCACCCGACCACATGCACTTCCAAGCAGTACCCCGCCATAGTATGCCGATAGAAGATCATTTTAACACCAACTACGCCAATGCCGTATTGGTGCAAGAATCTGATTTACAATCCCATTTGGCAGCACTCGAAAAAGTGCTATCCATGGCAAGTATCCCTAAGAACGCCAGCCAAACAGGCTCGCTCACTGCAGGTGCTTCCCGCACCGAAGAATGGGAGCCTCGCTGGAACATCATTTCGTGGTATGAACCAGAATCTAACAGTCCGCAGGACGGTCTAACAGCCAAAGGCGGTCTAACTTCCAACAGCCAAAGGCGGTCTTTTAACACAATCGTGTTCTTCCGCCGCGAATCTCGCCCTCAATGTTTCTTTGCGCCTGAGAACGAGCGTATTCTTTTCTCTCCTGGCACCGTGGAGATGGGCGGCGTAGGCATTGTTGCCAACCGTGAGAGTTTCGACCGTATCACCCCAGAGGTGCTCCGCTCTATGATTCAAGAGGTGGCGGACAAAATCGTATAGTTTGTCGGTTTGTGTACGATTCTTAAGATTTCTTTCTCTTGTACCTTGCTTTATTCCACACTTTACACCCTATACTAGAAAAATAGCCCTAAAAGCGATTTTTATTTGCATATCTCCCAAAAAAGCCGTATCTTTGCAGAATAAATAATCGTTTCTAGTAAAACACACAAAATAGATATATTGATTAACTGCTATGAAGGAACAAGGTATTGTATATGTTTTGACCAACCCCTGCATGCCTGGGATTGTTAAAATCGGGATGACAGAGCGCAAAAACATTGAGGCGCGTTTGAAAGAGTTGTACACCACAGGGGTACCATTGCCCTTTGAATGTAAGTTCGCTTGCAATGTGAAGAAAAACGAATGTGCTAAAATTGAAAAAGCATTACATACTGCTTTTGCTCCTCAACGAGTAAATGCCAACCGCGAGTTTTTCCGTATAATCCCTGATCAAGCCATTGCAATTCTTGAGTTATTCCAACATGAAGATGTCACAGCTGAAGTATCTAAAGAAATAGAAGATGAACTCACTCCAGAAGATAAGGCAGCACAAGAAAAGTCAAAAACCAAGCGCCCCGCACTTGATTTCTATGAAATGGGATTAAATGAGGGGGATGTACTTATCTACAAACATAACGAAACTATTACCTGTTCTGTCAAAGACAACCGCCATGTTTCGTACAATGGTGAGACCTGTTCTATATCTCCTTTGACAGCTAGTTTATTAGGCGGCAGTGCCAAATATGTGCAACCTACTCCACATTGGATTATCAAAGACTCAAATCGTTTGCTTTCTGATGTGTACGATGAAACATACCCTATAGATGATAGTATATAAGACTTTTCAACTGCCATATAAAAGATCATTATGTACCATCCAAAAGCACGAGAAGAATACATAGCCTGCTGTAGATACTACAAAGGTGGTGATGAGGAAAACACATTGCCCAACGAGGATCATCTTTTGGCATACTACGAAAGATATTGGGTAGATGCACATTACGATGAAAATAAATTAGCAGATCTTAGAATATTAATTAAGCATTATAAGGAATTTGGACTAGCTCATTTTAGTCAGCAGGACGGTGCTCCTATCGCACTCAAAGCACTTATTTGGAGCAGATTCATGCACTGGGGATACAATGAGACACCTGACACATTCAAAACATGGTGGAATACCATGTACTTAAAAAAGACTTCCAAGCAAACCAACAATTAACTACAGATATCGCCAAGAAAGTATATAAATATGGCTTTTTGAAATAATCACGACGGTTATAACCGCCGTATTAAAATTTCACATAATAATATACTAAAAAACAAAACATGACCGAAAATAATCGCATAGAATTCAAGCGTGAACTAACACGCGAAGTTGATATAGAAAGAGAAGTTGTTGCTTTTCTCAATTATCGAGAAGGCGGTGTTATATACATCGGTATTGATGATAGTGGGCAACCTATAGGTGTCAAAGATATTGATGGAGATATGTTGAAGTTAAAAGATCGCATTCGCATGGGTATCTTACCATCTCCAATGGGATTATTTGATGTTGAAAGCGAAACTATTGATGGTATACAGGTTATTAAAATCACTATTGCTAGTGGAGCAGAAAAACCATATTACAAAGCACACTACGGCATGTCTCCTCGTGGTTGTTTTATTCGAGTTGGTACAGCCGTTGAGCAGATGCCACAAGATATGATTGACCGATTATTCTCTACACGAACTCGCCACTCACTAAGCCGTATTATTTCCAACCGTCAAGATCTTACATTTGAACAGCTTCGTATTTACTATGCAGAGCATGGCAAGCGATTGAATGACAATTTTGCACGCACATTGGAACTATTAACCAAAGAAGGCGAATACAATTACAATGCATACTTGTTGGCAGATGAAAATGGCACATCCATCAAAGTAGCCAAATACTCTAGTTTAGACCGATGCGATTTAATCGAAAACAACGAATATGGTTATTGTTCATTAATCAAAGCAACCAAAAGTGTACTTGCCAAATTGGACATTGAGAACAAAACAGCAGCAAAAATTACACCTATGGAGCGTATTGAAATGCCGATGTGGAATCGGATTGCACTCCGCGAAGCAGTTATCAATGCGATTGTACACAATGACTATTCCTTTGAAGTTCCACCTAAGTTTGAGATTTTCCCTGACCGTTTAGAGATTACATCTGCAGGTCGTTTGCCTGACTCAATGACAAAGAATGAATTCTACGCAGGCATTTCTATGCCACGCAATAAAGAGTTAATGCGCATATATAAAGATATAGAGTTGGTTGAATCACTCGGTTCTGGCATTCCTCGTATTTTACAAACATATAGCGAAGATTGTTTTCATTTTACAGAGAACTTTATCCGTATCATACTACCTATATCACAACATTTCACCCAAACCGCCACGCAAGATGGCGGAAACAATGGCGGATTACAACTAACTGACAGACAAAAAGTTATCATTGAACTTATACGTAAATTTGGCAGAAACAATGGCGGATTAACAGTAGAAAATATAGCTAATAAATTAGGTGTTAGTAAGCGCACCATTGAACGTGATTTATCAACCCTACAAAAAGCAAATATCATTCGACATTCAGAAAGCCGTTCAAAAGGTTTTTGGGAACTCATACAATAATAACAAATCAAGATCACACCAATGCAACCATTCCCTTTCATACTCCACCTTATGGGTTTTAGGCAGCAATCTATAGAATAATTTTGTTTTTATCTTTCATACTAATTTAATTCTTAATTCATAATTACCCTCCCCCATGCTCCGCAAATACAACCGACATATTTACATTGCACTATTATCCGTGCTAACACTTTGCTTGCTCTGCGATTATATCCCTGCACTCCGTTTTCTCGCTACATGGGTTACGCCTCCTGTGGTGCTTTTCATTGGATTAGTGTTTGCGCTACTCTGCGGACAAGCCTACCCTACTTTCAATAAGAACGTATCCAAGAAACTCCTCCAATACTCCGTCATCGGTTTGGGCTTTGGAATGAATCTCCAAGCCTCACTCGCATCTGGTAAGGAAGGTATGCTCTTTACGATTATATCCGTCGTTGGCACTCTGCTCATCGGTATGTTTATCGGATGCAAAATACTACAACTCAACCGCAACACTTCCTATCTCATCAGTTCGGGCACAGCCATTTGTGGCGGTAGTGCTATTGCTGCTGTAGGTCCCATCATCAAAGCCAAAGACACCGATATGTCCATGGCATTAGCTACGGTGTTTATCCTCAATGCCATTGGTCTGTTCCTATTCCCCGTCTTGGGTCATTGGTTAGGCTTGAGCCAACAGGACTTTGGCACATGGGCTGCTATTGCGATCCATGACACGAGTTCCGTAGTCGGCGCAGGTGCCGCTTATGGCGAAGAAGCCTTGCAAGTCGCTACAACCATCAAACTTACCCGTGCCTTGTGGATCATCCCGCTGGCATTGGTCACTTCAGTCATCTTCCGCAGTGAAGGCAAGAAAATCAGTATTCCATGGTTTATCTTGTTCTTTATTATAGCCATGCTCATCAACACCTACCTTTTGGTAGATTATCCTCAGGTAGGTAAGTTCATCGCGGGCATCGCACGCAAAGGACTTATCATCACGATGTTCTTCATTGGTGCCTCCCTCTCAGTAGATGTCATCAAATCCGTTGGCATCCTCCCATTACTCCAAGGTGTTTTGCTTTGGCTCATCATCAGCGGTGCCAGTTTGGCTTATATATTGCTTCGTTAATCAATCATACATATCTCATCATGAAACCCTTTCCTCTCCTACTCTGCCTTATGAGTTTTTTAGGTTGCAAAGCAGCAGACTTCCGCTCGGTGGATGCGGATACGTTTGCGCAGGTTATTGAAGACACCACCGTCGTACGCCTTGATGTAAGAACAGCAAGCGAATATGCGCAAGGACATATCCCTAACGCACTACTCATAGATGTCACACAAGCCGACTTCATGCAAAAAGCAGAGCAACTGCTTCCAAAAGATAAAACCATCGCCCTCTACTGCCGTTCAGGCAGAAGGAGCAAAACCGCAGCACAACTGCTCGCCAAACATGGTTACCAAGTAATCGAACTCAACACGGGTTTCAACTCGTGGAAAGGCGAAGTTGAACAATAAAACTATGTATTTTACGGCAAAAGTTGTTTATATCAATTTTTTGTTGTAATTTTGCAGCGTTAAACGACATATACTAATAAACTATAACAATCATGAAACACGAAATTGCAGTGGGCGTCATGACCGCCCCAAAGATTGAGGCTGTTATTCCAGGTCCTCACTCTACCCCAGAACACCCTACATTCCTCTTGAAGAATGTCCGTATCGGTATCGGTTTTCACTGGGACCGATTGGAGGATCAAGAGTTTGAAGGAACACTCGAAATACGCGACAATGCAGATGGCACACAAACAGCTATTAACCGCCTTGATGTGGAAGACTACCTCAGCTCTGTGATTACCTCTGAGATGTCTGCTACCTCATCCTTAGAGCTTTTGAAAGCCCATGCCGTTATCTCACGCAGTTGGGTACTTCGTCCTATCATTAGCCCTTCTACATGCACCGACAAGCCTGACCTCAGCGATCCGGATCGCCATGTAATTTGGTACGAGAGAGATGCACACGAAGGCTTTGATGTATGTGCCGATGACCACTGCCAACGCTATGAGGGTATCACCCGTCGTGATGAGCATCCAGAGGCTGCTGCCAACGTACAACAAGCCATCGACGCTACCCGTGGACAAGTTCTCATGTATGACGGCAAGGTATGCGATGCACGCTTCTATAAAGCATGCGGTGGTGCTACCGAAGTGTTTGAAAACGCATGGGCAAACGAGCACTATGACTATTTGGAGGCTGTTCGCGATGAGATTGGTACTCCATTGCCAGACTTGACCATTGAAGCAAACGCGCAAGAGTTCATTCGCACCGCACCTCCTGCATACTGCAACACCAACGACCACGCTATCCTCAGTCAAGTACTCAATAACTACGACCAAGAAACCAAGGACTTCTATCGTTGGACCGTAAAATACACCAAAGAGGAGCTCAGCGATATCATCCGTGAACGCTCAGGCATCGACTTCGGCGAGATTCTTGACCTCGTACCTATCAAGCGCGGTCCTTCGGCTCGTTTGTACGAGATGCAAATCGTGGGCAGCAAACGCACCATGGTAATTGGCAAGGAACTCGAGATTCGCAAATGGCTAAGCAAGAGCCACTTGTATAGTAGTGCATTTGTGGTTGATCGCAACGAGGCAGATGACTTCATCCTCACTGGTGCAGGTTGGGGACACGGTGTAGGTTTGTGCCAAATCGGTGCCGCAGTGATGGCAGCAAAAGGTTATACCTACGAGCAAATCCTCGCTCACTACTTCCCAGGAAGTGAATTGAAGGTCATTTAACAGACTCCCAAATACAAATACCAGTAAGGTATGAGGGTGTGTCAAAATATAGACACATCCTCTTTTGTTGTTATTTAACCTATTAGATTAAGGTAAAACAGTGGTCAGTCTGCCGGGAAACTACACGACAGTAACGAGGTGGTAACGGGGTGGTAACGGTTACGATGGCTGGAGAGGTAAAGGACACATAGAAAAAGGTATAGAAAATAGATAAAAAAGTG
>JAZUCY010000052.1:0-92434 GCA_045639365.1 Paludibacteraceae bacterium | reverse complement strand
ATAATCCCGTTTATGCGTTATCTTTCCTCCCTTTTTCTTTTCATCCTTCTTGTATCATGCAGGAGCCTTAACACTGCCACAACGGACGCCCTGCTGTTTAGCTCTCACGGCTACCTCCGTGAGTCGTCCGATTCCCTCGTTACGCGCGATAGCATTTACACCCGCGATAGTATTTTCGAGAGTGAACGACAAAGGGCGGACACCGTATATCGTGAGCGCATTGTCTATCGCGACCGCGTAACCTACCGCGACCGCTGGCGCACACAGATAGTCCATGACACCATCGTCCGCACCGATAGCATTGTGCAAGTTATTGAGCACCCTCCTGAGCGATATATACCCAAGTTCTACAAACACTCTACGGCTATCTTCTGGATACTGATGGCATTGCTAATCCTATACCTCATCATCAAATACCGTTTCTCGTAATCTCTGTGATTTTTATCCACTTTTTCTGCAATATTACACTATTTGTATCCAAAAAATTGTGTATATGGTAAAAAAATAGTATCTTTGCAGCCATATTTGATGATTAGTCTTATCCGTAGCAGATATGGCATTATGCTGAATGTATCTATCGTATTATATCAACCCCAGTGGGAGCAAGTGGCGGAACTTACCCATAGTCTGCTACAATGTGCTCTCGTGCGGTGTGTGTATTGGGTAGATAACTCACCTATCCAGACAGAGGTGTTACCCCTGCAATCGGAGCGAGTACGCTATATCTACAATGGCAAGAACTTAGGCTATGGTGCTGCACACAACATCGCCATACGCGAGAGCATCTACGATGATATACCCTTTCACTTAGTGATTAATCCCGATATTGTTATCACTCCCGAGACGCTGCCGACACTGCTCTCCTTCATTCAGCAGTACCCAGAAGTGGGAATGGTAGCTCCCCGAGTGGTGTATCCCAATGGCGAGTTACAATACCTGTGCAAATTGCTTCCCACTCCATGGAATGTGTTTGGCAGACGTTTCCTGCCCAGCAAATGGATGCAGAAAACCAATGAACGATACGAACTGCGACACACGGGGTATAATCGCCCCATGAATGTGCCATACCTCAGCGGTTGCTTTATGCTCCTGCGTACCGAAGCAGTACGCCGAGCGAGGCTGTTTGACGAGCGCTTCTTCATGTACCCCGAGGATATGGACCTCACCCGCCGCATACACCGTGACTATTTAACTGTCTTCTATCCTCATACCACAATCGTGCATCAGCATGAAAAAGCATCGTACCGCAGCATAAAAATGCTGTGGATACACATCGTCAATATGTGTAGATACTTTAATAAGTGGGGGTGGTTTCGCGATCCTGAGCGCAAACTCTTCAACCAAAACACCCTTGCTAATACGCAATAGTCTTATTCTACCCCTGCTGCCACCTCGCGATAGGTGTGCAGACTCAGATTATCGCTCACGATCTTGAGCGCATGCAAATGCGTGAAACCCATGGCGGCTATATATGCCAACTCCATATCAAAGACGCAATCCGTATAATCAGACTGCAAGACAAAATCCGTATTACTATAGCAAATAGAGTTGATGCAGGTCTCGGCTTGGCGCAAATAAGCCATTGGACAAGGAGTGAGTAGTAGTTGTGGCTCGGGGTAGCGCACATTAGGGTGATTGAGTAGCACCTCGGTCACGCATACCACACTGCCTATCTCATAGTTTGCGCTACCTGCATAACCGATATTGAGCAGTTGTGCATCGCGCGGAATGTCGCGCAGGGCATGCATAACGTTGATGGCGCCTACACCCGTTACTATTATATCCCATAGACTACCATCTGTCATCTGCCATTGATGACCTACCCACTCGCCTGATAGGTGTTGAGCGATTAACTTTTGTTCTCCGATAAAGTCGCCTGCTTCGGCGATAAGGATGAAGTTTTGCATAAGATCTATCATTTTGGGTGCAAAATTACGATAATTTTCTGAAACAACCAAGCAAAATGGGGGATAATTCAGAAAAATAGATAGGAAATTTGCATAATTCAATAAAAAGCAGTAAATTTGCACGCCGATTATAGGGTAACGCATAAAATAGAAACGGATATGATATATCAAATCAAATTTTCGTGCGATGAAGTAGATGATTTTCGTCGCGTATATGAAGCCGATAGCGAGGCTACATTTCTGGAACTGCATCAGGCCATCCTGAAGAGCGCAGGCTATCCCGACGACCAAATGACATCGTTCTTTATGTGCAACGACCGCTGGGAGAAAGGACAGGAGGTGACACTCGTGGAGATGGGTAGTAATTTCGAGTATGACAATATGATTATGGAGTCCACCCGATTGAGTGAGTTGCTCGAGGAGAATGGACAACGTATATTGTACGTCTTTGACCCAATGAACGAGCGTTGTTTCTTTGGTCGTGTGACAGAGATTCTGCCAGGCATGCGTAGTGGCGTGGACTGCGTGGAAACGACGGGTGTCGCTCCTCTGCAGATACAGCAAGATACTTTCCTTGACAGCAGCAAGGCAAAGGGCAATGAGTGGGATATTGATGACGACTTCTACGGCGATAGCCAATACGATGACAGCGACTTGGATTTCGAGGGTTTTCAAGACCTGAGTTTTGATGACGGTTCGATGTTTTAAGGGGTGAAAAAGCTAATCGTCGTGATAGGTGCTACGGGTGTGGGTAAGACAGCTCGCGCTATAGAGGTAGCAAGGCAATATGCATGCCCCATTATCAGTGCTGATTCACGCCAGATATACCGCGATCTGCCTATTGGCACCGCTGCTCCAACTGCCGAAGAACGAGAGCAAGCCGAGCACTACTTGGTGGGTTTCAAGGCACTACATGAGACCTACAATGCAGGGCAGTTTGCCCGTGATGCTGAGCAGTTGCTCCTACAAATCTTTCAGCACCACGACACTGTAGTGCTCGTGGGCGGTAGTATGATGTATGTCGATGCGCTATGCAACGGGTTGGACGATATGCCTGATATTCCAGCAGAACTGCGCAGAGAAATAGCGGAGCAGTACAAAGTGCATGGCCTAGCATGGCTGCAACACCAAGTGCAAGTGCTTGACCCTGCCTATTGGAGCGAAGTTGATCAGCAGAACCCACAACGACTGATGCATTGCATAGAGGTGTGCCGAGCGAGCGGAAAACCATATTCCGACTTTCGCAAGAGTGGCAAACCCCACCACCAGAATCGCCGTACTGACTTCGATATTGAGTACGTACTGGTAGAACGCCCCCGAGAGGAACTCTATGAGCGAATCAATCTGCGTGTGGATAAGATGATGGAGAGCGGACTATTAGACGAAGCGCTGCGAGCGTTTGAGCAATTGGGTATCCCCACTACTCCAACGGAGCAATACGATTATAGTACATTGCCCAATAGTGTGAATACAGTAGGCTACAAAGAGTTGTTGCGTTACTTACATGGCGAATGGACTTTGGACAAAGCCGTGGAGATGATCAAACAAAATAGCCGACACTATGCCAAAAGGCAGATGACATGGTGGAGGAACCGAATATAGATGTGTAAAGATTAGAATATGAAGAAAATAGTTATAATTTGTATGGCATTCGCAATGGTGATTGCAGGATGCAAGAAAGTAGATGTGGACTTCACCTTTTCGCCTACCGCACCCAGGGCAGGTCAGTCTGTCACGTTTACCAACAAGAGTAGTGCTGGCGAGAAATGGGGTTGGAACTTTGGCGACAACTCAACGAGTGTGTCAAAGAACCCAACTCATACTTTCAAGAAACCTGGTACATACCTCGTGACGTTGATGGTGGATAGTGCGAAATACAATACTTGTAGCCACTCCGTGACTGTCTATGATACAGTGCCCACGTTTGTTACTTCCACAGACTCTATCTGTCATTATACCGACGTGACACTCACAGCGAATGTGTATAACCCCTATGGATATGAATTGTCTTATCAATGGGAACTGCCTGAGAGCTGCCAACTTATTGTGGGTACATTGAATAGCAGTGCTATCACGGTGTATTTCAAGGAGTACGATAAAACTACTGCTGACAGCACATACATTGGACTCACCATCACCCAAAACGGAAAGGTATATGATAGCTCACGCAACTTGCATATCTATAAGACCAAAGCACCCGCTATCGTCATGGAGATGAGCAATCATGTAGTTATGCGTCAGCATATTATCAACGACCGTGTCGCTGCGGTGGAAAACGCTGACGGAGAAGATGTTCGCGTGTTGGAATTATCCAGCGACACCATGCTTCTCTTCAATGACTCTACGTTCTATGCGAGCCAAATGCAACATATCTTCCCTGCTCTTACCATCAACCGCTTGCAACTCGACCCTATGGCACAAAAGTGGTATATCACTACCGCAGAGGGACTCTATGTAGCCAACTTCGATGGTAAAGACCTGCAACTCCTTGATGCAACCGCTACCGGCGGTATTTATGTCGATGCAGGGCGTAATCTCCTCTATTGGGCTACCGAAGCGGGACTCAAAGCCATGCCACTCATCAAGAGCAAGAACAATCAATTTGCTACAACACCCGAATTATATAACACTATCAGCGATATTGACCGCATTGTAGTCAATGAAAATTATAGATAATCATCATGCAGCCCCAGTATATTTTTGAAACTAGTTGGGAGGTATGCAATCGTGTAGGCGGCATCTATGCTGTCCTCTCAACGCGCGCTGCCTCCATGCAAGCAGAACATAAAGATAAGGTCATTTTCTTCGGCCCCGATTTCGGCAAACACTCCGACCTCACCTTCAAGGAGAGCAAGACACTCTTGAAGGGGTGGCGTCCTAAAGGTGTGCGCGTAGGACGCTGGCAAGTGCCTGGCAAACCAATTGCTGTACTTCTCCACTGGGACGAACTCTGGGAAGAGAAAGACCAGATATTTGGACATGTATGGGAGAAATATGGTATCCAAAGCCATGCTGCCTACGGCGACTACGACGAGAGTTGCCTCTTTGCCTACGCAGTAGGTCAAGTGGCAGAGAGTCTGTACAAGCACCTTGATATGCCTACTACCGTCATGCATTGCAATGAGTGGCAAACGGCGTTCACTATCCTCTATCTGCGCGAACATTGTCCTGCTATTGGTACGCTCTTCACCACCCATGCTACCAGTATTGGTCGCAGTATTGCGGGCAACTACAAACCGCTCTACGATTGCTTTGATGGCTTCCATGGAGACCAGATGGCGCAGGAGTTGAACATGGTCAGCAAACATTCTGCTGAGAAGAAAGCTGCGCACTACGCTGATTGTTTCACTACCGTCAGTCATCTCACGGCTCGCGAGTGTAAGCAATTGCTGGATAAACCAGTGGATATTGTTACACCTAACGGCTTTGAGCAGGGTTTTGTGCCACAAGGTAAGGACTTCGATGCAGCACGCAAGCGCGCACGCAATACCCTATTATCCCTCGCACGCGCGAAAGGCATTGATGCTAAAAGTACAGATATACTCATTGGTACTGCTGGTCGCTACGAATGGAAGAACAAGGGCATAGATGTGTTCTTGGAGGCAATGACGCGCCTTGGTAACAACGCTACACAATCCAACACAACTCTACACAACTCTACATGCCAGAAGCAAGTCGTCGCTTTCGTTATGATTCCATATTTGGAGCGTGAAGACTTCACGGTGGGCAATGTCCATGTGATTTTTGTACCTACCTATCTCAATGGCAACGATGGGCTGCTCAACTTGCCTTACTACGACCTGCTGATAGGTCTGGACTTAACTATTTTCCCAAGTTACTACGAGCCTTGGGGTTATACACCACTCGAGAGTATGGCATTCCATGTACCCACCATTACTACCAGTCTCAGCGGATATGGTGTATGGTGCGAGGAGCAGGGCTGCACGACGATTGATAAGGGTGTGGCGGTCATCTACCGCAATGACAGTAATACCGATGATGTGATTGCTCATATTGTCAATACCATTGTGTATTACATGTCGCTTACTCCTCGCAAGGTATCGGCAGCTCGCAAGGCAGCGGTGGAGTTGGCGTTGAAAGCTGAGTGGCAACATTTCTTCCCATACTACCGCGAGGCATACGCCATCGCACTCAAGAAAGCCGTAGCTCGTCTATAGAGATATAATGACATGACTAAAACGCGAAAGATTATCAATGACCCGGTGTTTGGCTTCTTGAGTATTCCCGACGGTGTACTCTTCCAAATCTTGCAACACCCCTACATGCAACGCCTTAATCGCATTCGTCAGTTAGGGCTGAGTTTCTTTGTCTATCCTGGTGCCATGCACAGCCGTTTTTTGCACTCATTGGGTGCTATGCACCTCATGCATGAAGCCATCACTTCGCTCCGCGAGAAAGGGGTGGACATCACTGACAACGAAGCTACAGCCGCTATGGCAGCCATTCTGCTGCACGACGTAGGTCATGGTCCCTTCTCGCATGTGTTTGAGGAAGCTGGCATGTTACCCAAAGGTATTAGCCACGAAGATATAAGTCTGATGATGATGCACGAGATACGCGACTGGTTTTCTGCCACACAATTGGCTTGTCCCAAAGAGCGAGCCGAAACGGCAGCAACCATGGAACTCGCTATCCGAATATTCAAAGACGAATACGATAAACATTTTTTGCACCAACTCATATCATCGCAGTTGGATGTGGATCGACTCGACTACCTCTGCCGTGACTCCTTCTTCTGTGGCGTGACAGAGGGAAGTGTGGCCAGCGCGCGCATACTGAAAATGATGAATGTGAAAGACGGTCGTCTCGTGGTAGAAGCCAAAGGTATCTACTCGGTGGAGAAGTTTCTCGTCGCACGACGACTGATGTACTGGCAGGTCTATTTGCACCATACGAGCGTGGCAGCTGAGCAGGTACTCATCAAGATTCTTACACGCGCTAAAGAGTTGGTTTTGAGCGGAGTAGAACTATTCGCTTCGCCTGCTCTCAGCTACTTCTTGGCACCAGAGCACAGCTCCTCATCCGTCATCAGTCACACGCTACTCACGCATTATGCTGCATTGGACGACTCTGACCTATTATCTGCTATCAAAGCGTGGATAAACAGCGAAGACAAAGTGCTGAGTGTACTATGCGAAGCATTTACGAATCGTCAGCTCTTCAAAGGAAAATTGCTGGAAGCACCGCTCACAGACAATGAATATGAGGTGTTACGAGAGCAGTATGCCCGTCGTTTTGGTATTAGCACCCAAGAAGCGGAATACTTTTTTGTAGAGCACATCTCTACCTCCAACACCTATAGCGAGAAAGGCGAAGCAATAGACATCTTATACAAAGATGGTTCGGTGCGCGACATCGCGGAGGCATCAGAGATGCTTAACATGGAGACACTGACATACAAACCTCAAAAGATTTATCTATTTCACTTAAAATAAGTATATTATGGAATTTTCTGCACAACAAATAGCGATGCTGCTTGGCGGGAAAATCACGGGCGACGGCAATCGCAAAGTTTGGGATGTTGGCTCTATAGAGAGTGCCAAGGAGGGACAACTTACTTTTCTGTGCGATGCCAAGTATCTACCACATTTGCCTTCGACAGGTGCGAGTGTGGTGCTGATGACTGACTCTATCGCTTTTGAGGGGGAGACGAATGCAACATTGATACGCGTGGAGAATGCACGTGCTGCTATGGGACAACTGTTGGCACTGGTGGCAAAAGCCATGAATCCTGCTAAACAGGGTGTAGAGCAACCATGCTTTGTTAGTGAGGGTGTTGCTGTGCCTGAGGATGTGTATATTGGGGCTTTTGCATATATCGGAAAAAACGTGCAACTGGGCAAGGGTGTGCAAATATATCCGAATACCTATATCGGTGATAATGTGAAGATTGGCGATAATACCATATTGTATTCGGGGGTAAAAATCTATTACAATTGCGTGGTAGGTAAGGATTGTATCCTGCATGCAGGAGTAGTGATAGGTAGCGATGGTTTTGGCTTTGAGCCAGACACGAAGGGCGTGAATCAGAAACTCCCGCAGATCGGCAATGTGATTATTGAGGATGATGTGGAGATAGGTGCCAATACGACAGTGGATCGTGCTATGATGGGCTCTACTATTATTCATCGCAATGCTAAGATTGACAACTTAGTGCAAGTGGCACACAATGTGGAGGTAGGTGAGAGTACCTTCCTCTGTGCACAAGTGGGTGTGGCTGGCTCAACGAAAGTGGGGGCGCATTGTATCTTGGCAGGACAAGTGGGTGTAGCAGGACATATCACGATTGCAGATAACTGCGTGTTTGGTGCACAAACAGGTATAGCAGGCAGCGTGCGTAAGGCTGGTATGTATCAAGGCTCACCTGCGATTGATGCTATGAACTGGCGTCGCAGCAGCATAGGCTTTAAGCAACTGCCCGACATCATGAAACGCCTGCAAGAGCTGGAGAAGAAACATTAACCAAATAAAAGATTGTGGGGACAAACCAAGAAATGACCCTAACTATCACACTATCCCATAAAAAAAGAGTCGAAGGTTGCAAATATCAAAAAAAAGTAGTACCTTTGCAGCGATTTTTGTCTTAAAGTTTATCGTTTCAAATTTAAAGGCAAGGATATAAAAAAGAAAGAATATAAAAGATAAGAATAATGGAAATGGAAGAAAGAAGTCTCAATTTTATTGAGCAAATTGTAGAAAAAGATTTACATGAAGGTAAGAACGACGGACGTATTCAAACCCGTTTCCCACCCGAGCCAAATGGTTACCTGCACATTGGTCACGTGAAAGCCATCTGTATGGACTTTGGTATCGCCGAGAAATACAACGGCGTATGTAACCTCCGTTTTGATGATACCAACCCTGTCAAAGAGGATGTAGAGTATGTGGACTCTATCCAACAAGATATTGCTTGGCTTGGATTCAAATGGGGAAACATCTACTACGCTTCCGACTATTTCCAACAACTCTATGACCTTGCCATAGAGTTCATCAAACAAGGCAAGGCGTATATTGACGAGCAGACAGCCGAGCAAATTGCTGAACAAAAAGGTACTCCTACCGAGCCTGGTGTAGCGTCTCCATATCGCGATCGTCCAATAGAGGAGAATCTCCGTTTGTTCCAAGCTATGCAAAACGGTGAGATTGAAGACGGTAAGATGGTGCTCCGCGCGAAGATTGACATGGCTAATCCAAACATGCACTTCCGCGATCCAATCATGTATCGTATCATCACTACTCACCCTCACCATCGCACTGGTCGCACATGGAACGTGTATCCAATGTACGACTTTGCACATGGTCAATCCGACTACTTTGAGGGCGTGACACACTCTATCTGTACACTCGAATTCGTGGTACACCGCCCGCTCTACGACTATTATATCGACCAATTCATCACAGGCGACTATCGCCCACGCCAATACGAGTTCAACCGCCTGAATATCACTTATACCGTGATGTCGAAGCGCAAGATGCTCCAACTCGTGAAGGAGGGACTCGTAAGCGGTTGGGACGATCCTCGTATGCCTACCGTATGCGGTCTGCGCCGTCGTGGTTATACCCCAGAGGCTATCCGTGCATTCATCGATAAAATCGGCTACACCAAGGTAGAGGGTATGATTGACCTTGGTTTGCTCGAGCATACTGTACGCGAGACACTCAAAGAGACTGCCCCACGCGTATGCGCAATATTCGACCCTGTGAAACTTGTCATCACCAACTATGAGGGCGAAGGCGAAACTATTGTAGCGGAGAATATTGACGGACATCCAGAGTTAGGTACCCGCGAGATGAAGTTCGCAAAGGAGCTCTACATTGAGCGCGGCGACTTCCAAGAGGAGGGTGATAAGAAGTTCTTCCGTCTCAGTCCTGGTGGTCGTGAGGTGCGTCTAAAAGCTGCGTATATCATCCAAGCCACGGGCTGCGAGAAGGATGCTGAGGGTAATATCACTACCGTATATGCAACCTATGACCCAGATTCCAAGTCGGGTACAGAGGGTGGCAACCGCAAGACCAAATCTACTATCAATTGGGTAGAGTGCAACTCTTGTATAGATGCAGAGGTTCGCCTCTATGACCGCCTCTTTGCTTGCGAGAACCCATCTGCTGAGGAAGGTGACTTCCGTGACCTGCTCAATCCAGAGAGTTTGAAGGTGACTACCTGCAAGATTGAGGGTGCATTGAAGACCGAGATGAAAGCACCAGAGGTAGTCGATGGTATTGCTAAGTGCCAAAACTATCAATTCCTCAAACATGGCTACTTCGTAGTAGATCCTGATACCAATAGCGATAAACTGGTCTTCAACCGTACCGCTTCGCTGAAAGACAACTGGCAGAAGTAAGATCGCCCTTAGGGCTGTAGTTCGGGCTAGCGCCCTGTGGACTACAGCGAGTGCAACGAGCGACCTACAGCGAAGCGACCTACAGCAAAGCGATCTAAAGTATGAATATTCGAACTCAAAACGGCAAACAATATGTCCTATGTGCGTGGAGGCGACGATATGTCCGCCTCACGCCAGAGGAATTGGTGCGCCAAACGACATTGCAAATGTTGGTAGATGAGTTTGGATATGCGCAGAATCTCATAGCAGTAGAGGTGCCAATAGAGGTGGCGGGCGTGCAGAAACGCTGCGATGCTATTGTATATAACCAACAAATGCAAGCGCTGATGTTGTTGGAGTTCAAGGCACCATCGGTTCACCTCACGCAAGAGGTCTTCGACCAAGCTGCTATCTACAACCGCACGCTGCAAGTACCTCTACTCATGCTCTGTAATGGACGCGAAAGTATAGTAGCACAAGTACTGCCTACGCAATACCAGTTTCTCGACCATATTCCCGCATATAGTACGCTGATTCCTAAAGACTAAACAGATACTCTAACGCCTCATTGATATCCGTATCACTGAGGTGTTGGTTTATTATAGGAGCACCTACATTCTGTAGTAGGGTGAAGTTGGGCGAAAGATTTGCCTTGTTCTTTTTATCTTGATACATGCGCTGAATCAGTTGTTCACGCTGTTTGCAGTCACATTGTGGACGACCATAATATTGCAACATGATTTGGGTGAGTTGCTGCAACACCTCACGTGGACAACCCGCATGTACCACACTCAGATACACCTCTGCTACCATACCCCAAAGGACACAATAGCCGTGAGAAGGATTGTATAAGGTGGTATAGGATTCTGTAGAGTGGTGTAGGGTAGTATGTGCTAATGCTGCGGATTCTATGGCGTGACCTACTGTATGTCCGAAATTGAGTATCTTGCGCAAGCCTGCCTCGTGTGGATCTTGAGCTACCACTTGCTCCTTAATCGCAATACTTGCTTGCAATAATCCACGATCAGACAGTGCCTGCACAAACGGCTCTTGAGGCAATTCGTCTTGAACTAATTGCAACAATTTTACCCACTCCTCTTTGCTTGCAATCAATGCATGCTTGAGCATCTCCGCAAAGCCACTGAGCAGTTCGCTAGTCGGTAGCGTTTGCAGAAATGGAGGGTGGATCAATGTAGCCAGAGGCGGTGTGAATGTGCCAATCACATTTTTAATACCTTGATAATCAACCCCCGTCTTGCCTCCCGACGAAGCATCTACCATAGCGAGTAGCGTAGTAGGGATATTCACAAAGCGTATGCCCCGCATATAGGTGGCTGCAGCAAATCCGCCCAGATCCGTAATCATACCGCCACCCAAGTTGATTAACAATGCTTCACGCGTGGCTTGGTGCTGGAGCAGAAAGTCCCAAACGAGCTGCACGGAAGCAAGGGTTTTGCTTCTCTCACCTGCTTCTATAGTGAGCAAATTATAGGGCATATCGCCGATATAATCGGCTAAAATAGGCAAACAATGCGCAGCAGAATTGGCATCTGTCAGCACAAATAATTGTCTTTGTGGTATATCCTGCAAAAGCGAGGATAATTCAAAAATCATAATTCTATAATTCAAAATTATCAATAAAGTTTGCAAAGTTACGATTTTTTTTGTAATTTTGCACCCTAAATTAGAAAAATTATGCAAAAAAGACTCTTTTTTACCGTTTTGATGGCATTTTTTGCCCTTTCGAGTATGGCAGAGGGATTAACTTATCTCTCTACCGCAGACTTTAAGCAAAAAGTTTGCTACTATGATTTGACTTCTGGACAACAACCTGAGTGGAAATACATAGGCGATAAACCTTGTCTAATTGATTTCTCTACCACTTGGTGTGGTTGGTGCAAGAAATTGCACCCTATTCTAGAGCAAGTGGCAAAGCAATACGAGGGCAAAGTATATGTTTATACCTTAGATGCTGAGAAAGAACCCGAGGTAGCGGCACTATTTGGCGTGCGCAGTTATCCAACAGTGGTGATATGCCCCATGGAAGGCGGTCCACGCATTGCACAAGGCTACCACGAATTGGATTATTGGCAAGAGGCCATCAAGCAAATTCTGGGGGTAGAGTAATCGTTTTTTATCCAATAACTACATGCGGTCCACAGTAAAATCCAACATCTAATAAAATGCAAGTAGAACTTATTCTTCTCGTACTCTCGATGCTCTTCTTTGCGAGCATCTTCACCGATAAAATTGGTTATAAATTTGGTGTACCAGCTCTGCTGCTGTTTTTGGCAGTAGGTATGTTGTTTGGTCCCGATGGTATAGGTCGCCTTATAAATGATGATGGAGTGGGCTATATGCTCAATGTGGGTTCGGCTCAAGCTATTGGCACGATAGCACTCTGTATCATCCTTTTCTCGGGTGGATTAGACACTAAGCTATCGGATATCCGCCCTGTTATGGCACCTGGTCTGACATTGGCTACCATTGGTGTGTTGCTGACCATGGTCATTACGGGTGTGATAATATATTTTGTATTTGGTTGGTTACATTCGGTGGCGAGTGTGAGCATCGCCGTAGCGCTACTCATGGCATCGACCATGTCCTCTACCGATTCGGCATCAGTGTTCTCTATTCTCCGTACCAATGGTATTGGACTCAAGCATAACCTGCGTCCGCTGTTGGAGTTGGAGTCGGGTGCCAACGACCCTATGGCGTATGTGCTGACGACCACTATGATTGGTATCGTGACGGCTACCTCTAGCCAAGTGACCGCTTTGACGGTCATACAGGACATCGTGATACAGCTCATTATGGGTGCTGTGCTAGGTTTCATCTTTGGTAAAGGTATTGTGAGTATTATGCGGAAAGCGGACTTGGGCAACGAGTCGCTCTATCCTATCATGGTGCTGACGGCATGTATCTTTATCTTTAGTATCACCTATTTCCTCAAGGGTAACACCTATCTGGCAGTATATATCGGTGGTCTGGTGATAGGTAATAGCAAGTTCACCCGCAAGCGTCAGACACGCAGTTTCTTTGATGGTCTGACATGGCTGAGTCAATTGGTTATATTCTTGGTCTTGGGTCTGATGGTTCGTCCACACGAGCTCTTCCGTATGGAAGTCTTATTACCTTGTTTGATTATCAGTATTGTGATGATTTTCATCTCACGCCCTATTGCTGTTTTCCTGTGTATGCAGCCTTTTAAGCAATATAAACGCAACGATAAGACATTGCTCAGTTGGGTAGGATTGAAAGGTGCAGTACCTATTATCTTTGCTATTATGTGTGAGGCGAACGATGTGCCACATGCTGATTTGATATTCAATATCGTGTTCCTATGCACGATTGTTTCGCTGATTGCGCAGGGTACATCGCTTTCGGTGGTGGCTAAGAAACTGCATTTAGCGACCCCACCTGTGACACTCAAAAAGCTTACACACTTTGATATTGATTTGCCCGAAGAGGTAGAGTCTTCTGCTACAGAGATTGAAGTAAATGAGGATATGTTGGTGCATGGCAATATGCTCAAGAACCTCGTTTTCCCAGACAAGACATTGGTCATCATGGTACGCCGTGGAGAAGATTTCTTTGTGCCTACGGGTCAGTCTGAGTTGGAGGTGGGTGATCAATTGTTGGTTATTACTGACAACGATGCGATATTAGCGGCTCAGTACCGTGAAGAGGCGGAAGAGGAGGAGAGCAAGCATTGGGGAGTACAACTCATCAACAACACCTGGGATTTCGCCAAACAAAAATGGCAACAGATGGTCGCTGGCAAACGTAAATAAACAAACATACAACACCATGAAACACACATCATTATTCATCGCATGCGTATGCGTAGCATCGCTGTTCACAGCCTGCCAATCAAGCGTAGATTACCAGCCTTGGTCCAAAGAAAAAGCCCAAGCATGGTATGAATCGCATCCCTATCGTGCTGGATGTAACTTCCAGCCCAGTTCAGCCATCAATCAGATCGAAATGTGGCAATCCTCTACCTTCGATGCTGCCACCATTGACCGCGAATTGGGTTGGGCAGAGGAGTTGGGCTTTAACCTCATGCGTGTCTATCTGAGTAGCGTGGTATGGCAAAACGAACCCGAGGCATTGAAAGCGCACATAGATGAGTACCTGACCATCGCTGATAGTCACGGTATCAAGACCCTGTTTGTTATTTTTGATGATTGTTGGAATCCTGAGTCTGCTTTTGGCGAACAACCTGCCCCAAAACCTGGCGTTCACAATTCTGGTTGGGTGCAAGACCCTGCTGTCAGTCTGCGTGCCGACACCGCGACCCTTTTCCCTATCTTGGAGCAATATGTCAAGGACGTGATGACCACCTTCAAAGACGATGAGCGTATTTGGATGTGGGACTTGTACAACGAGCCAGGCAACTCTGGCCACAAAATGACTTCCATGCCCCTGCTGCGCAATGTCTTCCGCTGGGCGCGCGAGTGCCAAGTGAGCCAACCGCTCACCGTAGGCGTATGGTTCATGGAGTGCCCTGAACTGAATGCGTTCCAACTCGCTAACTCCGATATTATCTCCTACCACAACTATAGCCAGCCCGACAACCACCGCCAATGCATTGACAGTCTCCGTCTGCACGAGCGCCCAATGGTTTGCACCGAGTATATGGCACGTCGCAATGGTAGTTACTTCCAAACGATTCTGCCGCTGCTCAAGGAGCATAATGTGGCAGCCATTAACTGGGGTTTTGTCAGTGGTAAGACCAATACCATATTTGCTTGGGACGAACCTATGCCCGAGGCACAAGAGCCTCCATTGTGGTTCCACGATATTTTCCGCCAAGACCATACACCTTTTGATATAGAAGAGGTGAACACTATCCAGAGCATCATGCTCCCATAAAACGATGAACACTATGAAAACAATCATTAAAATACTAACCTTCACATTATCTATCATTATGTTAGGATGTACCACCAACGAGCAACCCACTCAGAGTGGATTGCTGCGCAGTCATTTTCAAACGGAGCATGCAGGCATGCCAACTGACCTCTATACACTGACCAATAATCAGGGGATGGAAGTATGTTTCACTAATTTCGGAGGACGTATTGTCAGTATCATGGTACCTGATAAAGATGGTCAGTTGCTTGACGTATGCCTCGGACACGACTCTATAGCCGACTATATTCGCTATGGCTATCAGGGCTGTAACTTTGGCGCACTGATTGGTCGCTATGGCAATCGCATCAAAGAAGGTCGTTTTACCTTGGATGGGGTAGAGTACCAATTGCCCCGCAATAATGACGGCAACTGCTTGCACGGCGGTGGCGAGGTTGCATTCCACAACCGTGTATGGGAAGCACAGCCTATCAGCGATAATTGCATTGCTTTCTGCACCGTGAGCGAAGATGGCGAGGATGGTTTCCCTGGTAAGTTGTGCGTCAAGGTAACCTATACATTGACCCACGACAATGCTATCCGCATTGACTACGAAGCAACAACTGACAAACCCACTGTCATCAATTTGACTAACCATTGCTATTTCTGCTTGAGTGGCGACCCAAGTCGCGATGTCATGCATGAGATACTCTCTCTTAATGCCCACACCTACACCCCTGTAGATGGCAATGTAGCAGTGACGGGCGAAGTGGCTTTGGTTGAGAATACTCCATTCGATTTCCGTACCCCTACCCGCATTGGTGACCGAATCAATGACACCACCCACCAGCAGATAGTCAATGGTCGTGGCTATGACCACAACTGGATTTTGGCTACCAATGGCGACCTTAATGCCATTGCAGGAGCTTTGTATGATCCCGCAACGGGCATTGAGATGACAATTCATACCGATCAACCAGGTGTGCAATTCTATGCTGGCAACTTCTTGGACGGCAGTTTTATGGGCAAAAAGGGCGTAGCATACCCACGTCGCAGTGGTCTCTGCTTTGAGACACAGCATTTTCCCGATAGCCCTAACCAACCAGCTTTCCCATCGACTACCCTGCGTCCAGACGAGATATATACAACAACAACAATCTATAAATTTGGCGTAAAATTATGAATACCCTTGAACTAAAATCTGCCTATGAGGCAGCTTATCACAAGTCAGCAACTGCTATTTATTTTGCACCTGGTCGTGTTAATTTAATAGGCGAACATACGGATTATAATGGCGGATTTGTTTTCCCTTGTGCCCTCAGTTTTGGTACTTATCTGTTGGTAGCGCCCAACAATGAGCACGTCATTCACTTCCGTTCGCTGAATATGGAATCTGTCTATACTTTATCACTTGACCAACTCACTACCCCATTGCCTGATAAGGCATGGGCCAATTATCCACTTGGTGTGTTGGCACAGTTCGTTAAGCGCGGTGTGGCTATCCTGCAGGGATACGATATATTGTTCTGGGGCAATGTGCCTGCTGGTGCAGGATTGAGCAGTAGTGCAGCTATGGAGGTAGTGACAGCCTTTGCGTTCAACGAGTTGTTAGGCACAGGATACGACCGCACAGAGTTGGCTAAGATAGGTCAAAAAGCGGAGCATGAGTTTGCAGGGGTGATGTGCGGAATCATGGATCAGTTTGCATCCTCTCAAGGTAAACAGGATCATGCTATCTACCTCAACTGCGATACATTGGCGTTTGACTTAGTGCCTGTGAAGTTGGATGGCATAAAGGTTGTTATCAGTAATACGCACTCTCCTCACCATTTGGATTCAGGTGCCTATAACGACCGTGTTCGCCAATGTCGCTTGGCGGTGGAGCAACTCAGTACCCTTCGTCCTATCAAATACCTCGCAGAACTCTCGCAAACGGATTTTTCGCAAGTAGAACAGGCTATTACCGATGAAGTGGCACACCGTCGTGCTCGCCACGTTGTTGGCGAAGTGCAACGCACTAAGGACGCAGTAGTAGCCTTGCAGCAGGGCGATATTGAGCAGTTTGGCATGCTGATGAATCAGAGCCATGTTTCTCTCCGCGATGACTATGAGGTGACAGGTCCCCAACTGGATGCGCTGGCCGAGGCAGCGTGGAAAGTGGATGGCGTATTGGGTAGTCGTATGACTGGTGGTGGTTTTGGTGGCTGCACCGTATCGTTGGTGCGCGAGGAGGCTATCCCTACCTTCATCGAGCAAGTAGGCAAGGAATATACCGAGAAGACCGGTCTGAAAGCCGATTTCTATATCGCCGAGATTGGCAATGGAGCACACCGAGTGGAATAAATGACAATGGGGTAACGCTACCCCCTAACTAATAGAAATGAAAAAAACAATCTTCCTCACAGGTGCCACAGGCACTATGGGTTATGCGGGTATGCAGGAGATTCTACGCTACCCAGAGAAATACCACTTACGTATCTTGGCTCGCCCAAGTGCTAAGAACAAGGAACTGCTATCGCCTCTCGCGTCTAAAGTGGAAGTCATCTGGGGTGACCTGACTAATTATAATGACATTCTCCGCGGTGTCACGGGCAGCGATATTGTATTGCACGTCGGCGGAATGGTATCTCCACAGGCAGACTACCGTCCAAATGCCACTCTGCGCACGAATATATCTGCTGCTACTTATATCCGCGATGCTGTTCTAGCACAGCCAGAGGAGAAGCAACCCAAAGTAGTATATATCGGTAGCGTAGCTCAGATGGGCGACCGTCGTGAGCCATTGCATTGGGGACGTGCAGGCGA
Source organism: Paludibacteraceae bacterium (assembly GCA_045639365.1). Taxonomy (GTDB): domain Bacteria; phylum Bacteroidota; class Bacteroidia; order Bacteroidales; family Paludibacteraceae; genus Colicola. Next base: position 74,523 of record JAZUCY010000052.1, on the reverse strand, counting down.
CCCAATATGCGTATCGGCATACGACCACTACGGACTCACCAAAGCGGAAGCCGAACGTATTATTACGAATTCGCCTATTAAGCAATGGGTCAGCCTTCGCCAATCGGGTATTCTCTACCCTGCTATATTGAAAAACTACGACCCAATCATGTTCCACGTGCCTATCCGTGGTGTGTTGGAGTGGGCAACGGTAGAAGATAGTGGACGTTTGTTGGAGCGCGTATGCCGAGATGAAGTGCCAGAGGAGTTTTGGAAGAACTACTACAATATTGGTTCGGGACAAGAGTACCGTATCAGCAATTATGAGTTTGAATGTCTTTTGTTAGATGCTATCGGTTGCCCTCGTCCAGAGAGAATCTTCAATGCTAATTGGTTTACTACGCGCAATTTCCACGGTATGTGGTATATTGACGGCGACTGTTTGGAGAACTACTTGCACTTCCGTGCCAACGTGCCTGTAAAAGAGTATTTCAAGCAGATGGCAAAAGCCGATAGCGTACCTTTGGGTATTAAGTTCGCTGCAAAAACGAAGATTGCAAAGCTCTTCCCACGTTGCGTAAAATTGGCTATGTACGCTATGGCGATGTCTGAGGAGCACGGCACACAATGGTGGATTAAGCACAATAAGACAGAACGTATTAGTGCTTACTACGGTACGTTAGAAGCATACAAAGCTATTCCTGATTGGAAGCACACCGACCTGTCGCACAATAGCGAAGAGTATGTCTTGCTCGATCACGGCTACGACGAGAATAAGCCAAAAGAGCTCTTCACTATTGAGGATATGCAACAAGCAGCAGCTTTCCGCGGAGGTAAATGTCTTGGTATTGCTGATAACCAATCGGCAACAGCCTCTCTTTGGGATACGCTTCTCGAATGGGAATGTGCCGAAGGCCATCATTTTACGGCTACTCCACGATTGGTATTGCTCGGTGGTCATTGGTGCCCAGAGTGCATGCCTTATCCTTATGCAAACAAAGCAAACGCTCGCCCATGGCAGTGGGATAAAGTGGCAAAGAAGAACCCATTCTTCGCACAGTTATGGGCTCCGCTACACGATGCCAACGAGGACAATGTATATGGCCCCGAGATATTTGAAGGTTGGGAGAAATAAATAGGTTAGCCAATAACCTTATTTCTTAGGCGCTTCGCACATTGGGTATTGAATGTATGCCCAGGGCGGAGCGCTATAATTTTGCCTTGTATGCGGCAACCTAGCAGCGACATATCTCCAATCAGGTCTAGTAGTTTGTGGCGTGCAGGTTCATTGGGATAGTTGAGCGGACTAAGGTATCCTAACTTGGTTGCATCTAAACGAGGTTGCCCTAGTTTATCGGTCATATAATCTAGTCCCTCTTGTGACATCTGCGTTTCATAGATGACAAGCGCATTCTGCAAATCACCACCCTTGATTAGTCCCATGCGCAGCAATGGTTCTATCTCACGCACGAAACAGAAGGTACGTGCAGCGGAGATCTCTCGACCGTATGTCGTCAGGTCATAGAGTTCCGCCTTTTGCTCGCGCAGCAAACCTGTTGGGTATGTGATAGTTACCTCTGCTTCGTAATGATCACATGGGAGAATCATCATCTTGCTGCCACGCTCGGAGATGTACTCAATAGGTTCGGTCACAACAAACACTTTTTGTTCTGCTTCTTGTTCTTGTAATCCTACTTCTTGAATCGCTTTCACGTAGTATTTCGCACTACCATCTAAGATAGGCATTTCTGGTCCATCCACTTCGATGAGGCAGTTATCTACGCCCATAGCGTAAAGAGCAGAGAGTGCGTGCTCTACGGTGGACACTTTCCATGCGCCACGTTCTAATACTGTACCACGCTCTGTGGCTGTCACATAATCGGCGATTGCTTGATAGGTGGGTCGCCCTTCGAGGTCGGTACGACAGATACGAATACCGGTATTTTCTGCTGCAGGAAGGAAGGTGGCATGCAAGTGCAAGCCTGTATGTAATCCCTTACTCTCGAATGAGAATGGGGCGTTGAGTGTATGCTGTTTCATTGTTTTATTGGGTTGATTGAGTATATACTTTATTACGATAGTGGTTGACATTTAACTGTCAAAAATCATGCAAAAGTAGTAAAAAAAACGCATACCTGCAAGAAAAGAGCCTAAAAAACTTGCGTAAGTCATAAAAAATGAGTACTTTTGCAAGCGAATTATATCATATACTGCATGGAAATCATTCTCTCTCTCAACGATGCTTTGGACACTGCCACATTTTATGGCGTGAACAACATCAATATCCTTTGCCTGAAAAACCAGCACCCTGATGTACGAATTGTGGCGCGCGGATATCAGGTGAAGGTCATTGGTTCTGAGCCTGCTATCGCTCGTTTTGAACAGAACCTGCGCAAGTGCGAAGCGTTCTGTATCAAGAACAATACCCTCAATGAGGAGCAAGTGCTTCAACTTATCCATGGCGAGCAACCTACTGAGTTTTTGCAAGATAATCTCATTTTACATGGCGTGAATGGCAAGTCCATTGTGGCGCGCAGTGCCAATCAGCAACGCCTCGTTGATGCGTATGACGAGAACGATTTGCTCTTTGCTATTGGTCCTGCGGGTAGTGGAAAGACCTATACGGCTATTGCATTGGCGGTACGCGCGTTGAAGAATCGCGAAGTGAAGCGCATTATTCTCTCTCGCCCTGCCGTGGAAGCCGGCGAGAAGTTGGGTTTTCTTCCCGGTGATATGAAGGAAAAGATTGACCCTTATTTGCAACCATTATACGATGCTTTGCAAGATATGATTCCGGGGGCAAAACTCAACGAGTATATGGAACGTGGTGTGATACAGATTGCTCCTTTGGCATTTATGCGTGGTCGTACGTTAGCAGATGCTATTGTTATTCTTGATGAGGCACAAAACACCACTACGGCCCAACTCAAAATGTTCCTCACACGATTGGGTATCCATGGCAAGATGATTATTACGGGTGACCTTACGCAAATCGACTTGCCTGCGAGCCAAAAGTCGGGTCTTAAAGATGCTATCGAACGCTTGCAAGATATTCGTGGCATAGCGATTGTGGAGTTTAATCAGAAAGATATTGTCCGCCATCACTTAGTAAAGCATATTGTGGCTGCGTACAATGAGAAGGTATAGTGTAAGGTGTAAAGGAAAGAAGTTTAAAGGCAATGAATATGAAAAAGATTTATTTGATAATGGCGCTATGTAGCGCATGGGTGGCAGGTCTGGCCTGCACCAATTTCGTTGTAGGCAAAGATGCCACTGTGGACGGCAGTACTATGGTTTCGTATGCTGCTGATAGTTATGCACTCTATGGTTTTCTGCATTTCGTTCCCGCGGCCGACCATCCAGCAGGTGCTGTGCGTGAAGTGAACGATTGGGATACGGGCAAACCCCTCTGCACTATCCCACAAGTAGCTCATACCTACAATGTCGTAGGTAATATGAATGAGCACCAACTCGCCATTGGTGAGACCACCTGGGGTGGTCGTCCTGAGTTAGAGAGTGGCGAGGGTATTGACTACGGATCGCTCATCTACATTGCTTTGGAGCGTTGTAAGACTGCGCGCGAAGCGATTAAGTGTATGACCGACCTCGTGGCTGAGTATGGCTATGCTAGTAGCGGTGAGACCTTCTCTATTGCCGATCCTAACGAGGTATGGCTTATGGAGCTTATTGGCAAAGGTAAGGTAGAGAAAGGTGCTGTATGGGTGGCTACACGAATCCCAGATGACTGCATTGCAGCGCACGCCAACCAAGCACGTTTCACCACGATTAACTTCAAGGATAAAAAGAATTGGATGTGGAGTAAGGACGTTGTTGATTTTGCTCGCAAGCAAGGGTACTTTGATGGTAAAGATGCGGAATTTAACTTCCAAGAGGCATACGCGCCATACGATTTCTCTGGTTTGTATGTATGTGAGGCACGCGTATGGTCATTCTTCCGTAAGTTCTCCAACGATATGGACAAGTATTTTGACTTTGCTACGGGCAAGACTTTCGTAGAGACAGGCGGCAAGTACGCAGGTGAGCGTATGCCACTCTATATCAAGCCTAATCACAAGGTGAGCGCGCAAGAGTTGAAAGATTGTATGCGTGACCAATATGAGGGTACACCACTTGATATTACACAAGGTCCTGATGCAGGTCCATGGAATAGCAAACTGCGCTATGGTTCGTTGGGCTTTAACTTGGATTCGGTGCAATACTGGTTTGAGCGTCCAATAGCTACCCAACAAACAGCTTGGTCATTTATAGCACAGATGCGTGGCTATGAGTCGGCTAAAGCAGGTGGTATATTGTGGTTTGGCGTGGATGATGCTGCTTCTACCGTATATGTGCCTATGTATAGCACTATCACTGAGGTTCCAGAGTGCTTCAAAGAGGGCAATGGCGATATGTATAATTACTCGCCTACATCGGCATGGTGGACCTACAATATTGTAGCCAACTGGGCATATACCAAATATTCGGCTATGATGCCAGACATTCAGAAGGTGCAAAAGGCATGGGAGGACAAGTTCAATGCCCAAGTAGAGATAGTGGATCAGGCAGTTGCTGGGTTGAGCGATGCAGACAAACTAGCATGGCTCACCAAGTATTCTTGCAAGCAAGCAGAAGAGTCCACCGCAGCATGGAAAGAACTCGGTATATACTTGTTTGTTAAGTACCTTGATGGTCAGCAACGTAAAGAGGAGAATGGTCAGTTCTTGCGCAACCAATATGGTTTGCCAGAAGGTCCTAACCGTGTGCCTTACCCAACAGAGTTTTTGCAAGAGATTGCTCCTGTTGTGGCACACGAGTAATAGTTTATAGTTTAACTTTAAAGAAAAATACATTATGAATATCAACGAATTACAACCAAAAGAGGTTTTCTCTCTCTTTCATGAGATTACCCAAGTGCCTCGCCCTTCTAAGCGCGAAGGCAAGATTATCGAATGGCTAAAAGCTTTCGCAGTTAAGCATAACTTAGAGCACACTGTGGACGAGGCGGGCAATATCGTCATGCGTAAGCCTGCTACCCCTGGCTACGAAGATAAACCAGGCGTTATTCTGCAAGCGCACATGGATATGGTGTGTGAGAAGAACAACGATACCGTTCACGACTTCGACAACGATCCTATCCGTACATATATTGATGGCGATTTCATCAAAGCAGAAGGCACTACCCTCGGTGCAGACAATGGTATTGGTATGGCACTGATGTTGGCTGCTATCACTTCGGACACTTTGCAACACCCTGCTTTGGAGTGTCTCTTTACGGTGGACGAGGAGACTGGTCTTACGGGTGCTTTCCGTTTGCAAGACGGTTGCCTCAATGGTAAAAAACTCATCAACCTCGACTCAGAGGACGATGGTCAAGTGTTTATCGGTTGCGCTGGTGGTATTGACACCCTCGCTAAGATGCACTATAAGCCTATTGCCAATAGCCAATTGCCTATCGCCAACAACCTCCTCGCTATCCGCCTCAAGGTCAGCGGACTCATGGGTGGTCACTCGGGTGATGATATTAACAAAGGTCGTGGCAATGCCAACAAGATCCTCGTTCGTTTCTTATATCAAGTGATGCAGAAGACTGATATGTATGTTGCTACCATCAATGGCGGCAACTTGCGCAATGCTATTGCTCGCGAGGCTGAGGCTGTGATTGCTATTCCAATGGCGTATAAAGAGGATATCCGCGTGATGCTCAACCACTATATTGCTACTATTGAGTCGGAGATTGGTGATGTGGAGAAGGATTTTGCGATGAGTCTTGAAACAACCGATATGCCTGAGTTGTTTATCCCTGCGGATAAGGCAAAAGTTTTGATTCAAGCACTTTATGCATGTCCTCACGGTATGACTGCTATGTCTAAGACTATGCCTGGATTGGTGGAGACCAGTACCAACCTTGCTAGCGTGAAGATGAAAGAAGATGATAAGGGTGCATATATTGAGGTAAATACTAGCCAACGCTCATCTATTGAGAGCAAGAAGCACGATATCAAGCAGATGGTAGAATGTGCTTTGGCATTGGCTTGCGATGAGGTAACTCATGGTGATGGTTATCCAGGTTGGGCGCCTAACCCTCAATCTCCATTGTTGGAAGTGACGAAGAAGGCGTATGCAGACCTCTTTGATGCAGAGCCAAAGGTATTGGCTATCCACGCAGGATTGGAGTGTGGTTTGTTCTTGGAGAAGTATCCATATTTGGATATGGTGTCTATCGGCCCTCAAATGTTCGGTGTTCACTCCCCACAAGAGCGCTTGAATATCAACTCTACTGGCAAATGTTGGGAGTGGTTGAAAGCTATCTTGACTGCTTTGTAAGAAGAGTATTATATCTTTATATCAATTGCCACTTATGTTTTCGAACATAGGTGGCAATTTTTTGTTTGCTACCAAGTGGAGAATACTGAATAAAGTGTCAAAAAGTATCAATTATTAAGATTGCTTTCTCTTTTTCGTTCTTTATACTTAGCCAAAAAACACCGAGAGACAACCGAGAGCAAGAGGAACACATCTTAATTTATTTTATTAATATCGCCTTCCTAAAAAGGTTGACTAAAGTCCTAAAAAAGTTTCCTCCTTTCCTAAAATACTTGACCTCGTGCACTTCGCGCTCGAGCGCGCCACCTATGCCCTCTTTGTTCATCATTCCAAATCACATTCGGTCAATCACAGGTCTCTTAGTTATAAACTTTTAACTTTCACCTAAAAACATTTGCATATCTGTGAAAAAAGTAGTATCTTTGCACTCAAAAGTACGAATCTTTTTAGAATCTAATATTTTTATTCACATGAAACAAAAAAAGAATTCACCTCAAATATGTTCTATTGATACTTTGCTCAGGAAAAAACTTATCATTCCTAGTTATCAACGTCCATACAAATGGACCAATAAAAACATAATAGATATCCTGCTTGACATACAAAAAAGCATTGAAGATAGTAGAAAATATTCAACTTTTAAGTATAGAGTAGGCACCATAATTCTGCATAAGAATGATAAGAATGAGTTGGAAATTGTGGATGGTCAACAACGTGTGCTTTCATTTTTATTGCTTAAGTTGTATTTAGATCCTTCTTTTGTTTGTAGTTTATTGAATATTGCATTTGCAAATAAGGTAACACAAAGGAATTTACACGAAAACTTTAAAACTATTTGTGAGTGGTTTTCTTCTGCAGCAAAGGATGATAGGTCTAACTTTAATAACGCATTAAAAAATATTTTAGAAGTTGTTGTCGTAACAGTGGATAAAATTAGCGAGGCTTTTCAATTATTTGACTCTCAGAACTCTAGAGGTAAGGCATTATATCCTCATGATTTACTCAAAGCCTATCATTTAAGGGAGATTCATGACAAATATGAGATGCAAAATGCTGTGGTAAAATGGGAATCTAAACAACCCAAAGCAATACGAGAACTTTTTGATTTATATTTATTTCCTATTTGGAATTGGGCAAAACGTCGTAAGTGTGGTAATTTTAGAACGGCTGATATTGACATATACAAAGGTATAGGTGAAGATTCCCTATATACATATGCGCGCAGAGCTAATAAAGCAATGCCTTATTTTCTTATAACAGAACCATTTATTGCAGGAGTGGATTTCTTTGCCATGGTGGATCATTATATGCTGATGCTTCATAATATCAAAAATGAAATCGTAACAAACCCCGCTTTGCATGAATTAGAGCTTATTTTGACAGGCGGAAAAGATGTTAACTCCGCAGAAGAGCTAGATAAAACATATGATAAATCTACTATCGGAATTACTCATGCACGCAACTTATTTTATTGTGCATTATTGTGTTATTATGATCGCTTTCACAATTTTGACACTATGGCAGTAAAGAAATTATTTGTTTGGGCAATGATGGTACGAGTTGATATGCAACATTTGGGATTTGACACCATCAATCGGTATGCTATTGGTTTGGGGGATAATGATAAATATAGTAATGCTATGCCAGTTATATCAATGATTACTTATGCGCGTAAGCATACGGAAATATCCAGTATGAGACTTAATCTCAGGAATGGAGAAGCTGCAAATAATAAGTGGGAAAAATTACACGATAAACTTAAAGAAATAATCAATGGAAATAATTGATATGGTAAAGACGATAAATATATTGGATAATAATGGCACTATTTTCGACACAGATAGCCATTATGTAATACCACGCTATCAACGAGCGTATGCATGGGAAGATAAAGAGATAATCCAATTAATTGACGATATTAATGATATTGAGTGTAAAGAAACAGTTTACTACATAGGTTCATTAGTTGTCGCTCAAGTAAAAGGGAAAGAGAATACCTATGAAGTTGTTGATGGGCAGCAGCGTTTAACTACGTTGTATCTTCTTCTCCAATATTTGGTTTCTCTAGAGGCATTGAATGGAGAACTAAGTAAAACCCTTTCTTTTGATTGTCGTGAAAATTCTAACTATACACTATCTCATATAGAACAAGTAATCAACAAGACAATTGAAGAGGAAGAACGTCTTGAACAATCAATTATAAATGGTGTTGAGGCTATTCGCCAAAAGTTCAGCAAAGATGATATTGATATAGATAATTTTACAAGTCGTTTAAAACAAGTTGTAATTTATCGGATTGAGGTTCCTAAAAATACCGATTTGAATCGCTACTTTGAAATTATGAATACTCGTGGCGAACAACTTGAACAGCATGATATTCTAAAAGCTCAACTTATGAGTTATATAGACAATCGCAGTGAACAAGAGTTTTTTGCAAGGGTATGGGATGCTTGTAGTGATATGACAGGATATGTACAAATGCATTTTCACCCATCAGAGCGACAAAATATTTTTGGATGGTCTTGGAATGCATATCCAGAAGATAACTGGGAAGAATACAAAGACTGTTTCTGTCGTGCGAAAGAAACTGAGAAATCTGCAATCCTAAATAAAATTATTCAACAAGATTTTAAAGTTGATGATTCCGATGGCGTTTTAGAAGACAATTCTCATGTGCGATTTGATAGTATAATTGATTTCCCTCACTTTCTACTTCATTCGCTTAGAGTCTTTGTTAAATTATATGTTGAGTCAAAAAACGAATTGCTAGGAGAATTATTGGATGATAAAAAATTGATTGTTGATTTTGACAATGTTATAAAGTACGGCAGCATAGACGATGAGCCTATTAAGAAAAATTGTGAATATTTCTCTACTTTGTTTATTGTGCATTTATTGCAAACACGATACCTCTTTGATAAATTTATAATTAAGCGGGAATACATTGGGGAAGACCAAGATGGGAAATGGAGTCTCAAGGAATTATATACAACTGGGGGAAAATCTAATAAGAAAGCGTACTATGCAAATACATCATTAAACTATGACAATGAGTGGGAACGAACATACGCACCGCGAAATAAAGAATGCTTAATGATTCAATCTGCGCTTCGTGTATCATATACATCTCCAAAGGTTATGCACTGGATAACAGATCTCCTTTGCTGGTTGTTTGATGATGTAGATATTCCTTTGTTGACGGAAGAGGCTGAAAGAGTAGCAGCAGAAGCTGTCCATAATAATTTTTTAGAAGGTAAAAACTATGCACTAGGTGTAGCAACTCCTCATGTAGTTTTCAATTTTTTAGACTATTTGATCTGGAAGAAACATAAAAGCGTTTATCAAGATTTTGAGTTTGAATTTCGCAATTCCGTTGAGCATTGGTATCCGCAAAATCCATCAGATGGCTCTATTGATCGTTGGGACAAAAGGGATCGATTTGGAAATCTATGCATCATTTCACGTAGCATCAATTCAAAATTCTCAAATCTCTCTCCTGAATCCAAAATGAAATCGTATCGTAAACATGTAGAAAAAGGAAGTTTAAAACTTCGGATAATGGGTGCATTAATTAATGGAGTTCCAAGAGGAGGTAACGAAGCATGGATAAACAACCTATGCGAAGAACATGAAAACAATATGATAAACCTTTTGCAAGAGGCTGTTGCAGAATATATTTAACACTCAAGATTTCTTATTCTTCGGCACAAATGCTCATCTCACAAAAAACACTACTTTTGCAGGGTAAAAATGCGGATAACCGCAAAGATACCTATAAGATTGCGAGTATTTAAACAAAATAAAAGCGGGAAGTAATTGATTTTCAACACTTCCCGCTTGCTGTAAATATGTGAATAAAATACGATTAGTATAAAAATCCAAAGAGCCAAAGAGGAATACGATTAAAATGACCTATCTCAATATCGTCAATTGCTAAATAAGATTTCGGCTCATCTTTAATCTGATCAAAACTCTTACCCTTGCCGCCAACCTCAAATAGATACTCACGATTAACCATAAAGTCTCCGTTCTTTGGTAGCAACACCTCGCTGACACTTCGCATTTGGTCGTAGAAGAAGGTCTCTCTTAAAGTTCCTTTATCTATATGTGTACTCAAGCAATACATCAAATTCGGATTGTAAAGATATATTTTATCAGGTTTGTTAAGACTATTCAAGTTTATCATCTCATGTGCATAAAGTGCCAGCAGACCTGCCTTAGCCAGCAATGCTAACATGCGATTGCCATGCTCGCGATTGGTTTCTAATTCGCGATAAAGTTCTGACATCTTTGGCATCATTGGCACGCGTTCTGCCAAAATCATAAGCATTCGCTTAATTTTATCAATGGTAGTATATGATATGTCTTCCACTTGGGGTAAATCATTCTCCAGCACATGTAAAATAACACCATGCAAACGTTCAAAAAATCCATCTCCTTCTTCTTTATAGAAAGGATAACAGCCATATTGTAAATACTGTAAGAAAAGTGGCAAAATCTTTTTCCCTTTACAAATATCTGAAGCAATCTGAGTATGATTCTTCAAAAGTTCGTCTAATGTAATCGCATCTCCTACATTATGTCCCTCAAAATTCAGGAACTCACGAAACGACATCCCGTTGAGTGTGTAAACGCGCTGACGACGTCCCATATCAGCTTCCTTCTGTGCAATCTCCAACATAGACGAACCTGTATAAACGACATACAAGTCATTGTAATCATCGTACATACTTTTGATATAACTTGCCCAGTTACGCAAATGATGTACCTCATCAAGGAATATATGTGTGCCACCATGCGTATAGTGGTACTCTACCAAATCCATAAGATTATGTGTCTTGAACCACATATTATCCAGTCGTACGTAAAGCACCTTACTTCTATCAGGAAATGATTCGCGGATATGCTGTAACACCAAGGTCGTTTTACCAACACCACCATTACCTTTGATGCCTATTATTCGATTATCCCAATTGATTTTCGAATATAAATACCTATGAAATGAAGTATCCACTTCATTAATCTTACGGTTACTGATTATATACAATTGCTCTAAATCTGTATATTCCATAATAGATTTGGGATTTGATGATTTTATTTAGTGGCGCAAAGGTACAAAAAAACTTTTAATAGTGCAAATATTTTAAGAAAAAAGACTTTGAAAAGTTGTTTTTTTACAAAAAAAGTACTTTAAGCAGTCTAAAAACGGGTTACAATACATTCTTCGGCACAACTTTCGGCACGCGAAAACGTTTTTCTAAAAAAAATACCACAAGCGGGAAGTAAGAAGTGAGCATTCTCAAGAGGGCGTGTCAAAATATAGACACATCCTCTTTTGTTGTTATTTAACCTATTAGATTAAAGTAAAACACTGGTCAGTCTGCCGGGAAACTACACGACAGTAACGAGGTGGTAACGGGGTGGTAACGGTTACGATGGCTAGAGAGGTAAAGGAAACATAGAAAAAGGCATAGAAAATAGATAAAAAAGAGCGTGTCTGCATTTTGACACACCCTCCTCTTCCAGTTGGTAGCGATTTGTTACCAACTTGTCTTTCTTGCAAAAGTAAAAAACGTTTCTTCTATTACTTATCTTCGGCGCTACCCTTACGCTACCTTTGCGCTAGAGAAGGCTATTCCAATTCTATACCAAAGGAATACCAAGCGTATATAAAAGGTAGGCAAAAAAACGTTGTAAAGGCGAAAATGCACACAAAAAACGCTGCTGTAGCTGGTGGAGGATCTAAGACATTTAAACAGATACGAGATGTAAAAGATAGTTATTTGGCAGTTGATAATACACCTATAGGGGATGTTAATCGTATATCTCTCTGGCTTTTGGGTTCTTGTACTAACCCAACTTATAAGACCTAGAGGACTAACTCGCCTCGGCACACCTTTCTGCACTCTCAAACTTTTTCTTCAAAAACACCACAATAGGAATGATAGAAAACGACAATATAGAGAAATCGCAAAGCAATTACTGCGTAACCACCGCATATCCACCCGATAATGGACAATTTATTTTAATCAATAGCGAAACATATCTAAAGACTTTGATAGACCTTTGTAACTATACAGAAGGCTATGGATAGACAAGTTTAGGAAACCTATCTTGCTCCATTATGTGGGCTACACACTTGCGAATACGTTAGTTCTTTTTGCCTAAAAGTAAACTTTTCGCTCATTTTCTTGCAAATGTGCATTTTTTGTTGTACCTTTGCACCCGATTTCGATATTGGCACTTTGTGCGCCAATTTGAAACCAAGGAATTTTTGAAACTTTTTTAAACTAGTTTATAAGATTTATGATTAACTCTCAAGATGTAAAGAACGGCGTATGTATCCGCATGGACGGCCGTTTGTATTTCGTAATTGACTTCCTGCACGTTAAGCCAGGAAAGGGTAACACCATTATGCGTGTGAAATTTAAAGATGTAGTAGATGGTCGCGTATTGGAGCGCCGCTTCAACATTGGTGAGAAACTCGAGGATGTACGCGTTGAGCGCCGTCCATACCAATACCTCTACAAAGAGGGTGAGGACTATATCTTCATGAACCAAGAGACTTTTGAGCAAGTGCCTATCACTCACGACCTTATCACAGGTGTTGACTTCCTGAAAGAGGGCTTTATCTGCGAGGTTGTATCTGACGCTTCAACAGACACTATCCTATTTGCTGAGTTGCCTACCAAGGTAGAGTTGGCTATCTCTTATACAGAGCCAGGTCTCAAGGGCGATACAGCTACTAACACCCTCAAGCCTGCTACTCTTGAGACAGGTGCTGAGATCCGCGTACCTCTCTTCTGCAACGAAGGTGAGATTATCCGCGTAGATACTCGTGATGGTAGCTACTGCGAGCGCGTTCGCTAATTATTTGTAGTGTGGTTCTGCGTGGTTAATCACAGTACTACACCATGCTACACCACTCTAAACAATGTCAAACTATGCTAAAAGTTTCAAAGGTTTCAATAGTGTCATACTGAGACCCTTGAAACTTTTTTCTCCAATACCCAATAGCCAATACCCAATCGCCAAAAATGCTTGCCTCCCACCCCAAAATAGACCTTCCTATCCTTCACCTCGTGGGTGAAGAAGCCGATCGTCTCGGCCTGGAGTGCTATGTCATTGGCGGTTATGTGCGCGACATTTTCTTGCACCGCGAGAGTACCGACATTGATGTAGTCGTTGTGGGAAGTGGCATTGATTTGGCACAAGCCGTCGCCAAACGCCTCGGCAAAGGAGCGCACCTCAGTGTCTTTAAGACATACGGCACGGCACAAGTCAAAGTGCACCCCACTCGCCCACGAGGCTTGTCGGGGACCCCGCAACGTGGCAAGATAGAACTAGAGTTCGTAGGTGCTCGCCGCGAGAGTTACCAACACGACTCCCGCAATCCGATCGTAGAAGACGGTACATTGGTGGACGACCAGAACCGCCGCGACTTTACGATCAATGCCATGGCAGTCTGCCTCAACAAAGACCGCTACGGCGAACTGCTGGACCCCTTTGGCGGCATACATGACATGAACGAGTGCACCATCCGCACGCCGCTTGACCCTGATATAACCTACAGCGATGATCCACTGCGCATGATGCGCGCTATCCGTTTTGCTACCCAACTTGGCTTCTACTTAGATAGAGAAACCTTCGATTCCATCGAGCGCAATGCTGAGCGCATCAAGATCATCACCAAAGAACGCATCGTGGAGGAACTCAACAAGATCATGCTCTCGCGCAAGCCTTCTGTGGGATGGATCTTGTTGGATAAAACGGGACTTCTTCCGCTTATATTCCCCGAGTTATCTGCCCTCAAAGGTGTAGAAACCAAAGACGGTAAAGGTCACAAAGATGTGTTCTTCCATACGCTGCAAGTGTTGGACAATCTTGCACAAAAGTCTGATAACCTCTGGCTTCGTTGGGCAGCACTCTTGCACGATATAGGTAAACCTAAATCCAAAGCCTGGGACGACCATGCAGGTTGGACCTTCCGCAACCACAACTACCTTGGCGCCAAGATGATTCCGCGTATCTTCAAGACCATGAAGATGCCGCAGAACGAGAAGATGCAGTATGTCATTAAGATGGTGGATCTGCACATGCGCCCTATCAATCTAATCGAGGACACTGTCACCGATTCCGCTGTGCGCCGTCTGTTGTTTGAGGCGGGCAACGATATCGATGACCTGATGCTTCTCTGCGATGCCGACATCACCTCCAAGAACGAGGAGAAAGTGCGTCGCTTCCACAAGAATTACGAATTGGTACGGCAGAAGATGATCGAACTGGAGGAGAAAGACCGTATCCGCAATTTCCAACCGCCTGTGCGTGGCGAAGAGATCATGCAGCTGCTTAATCTCGAACCTTGTGCCCGCGTCGGCGAACTCAAAAACGCAATCAAAGACGCCATACTCGACGGCATTATCCCCAACGAGTACGAGGCTGCCAAAGCATATTTAATGAAGATAGCCAATGAAACAAATGAATAAAAAAATCTTCTTTTTCTCACTTCTCTTCCTATTTTCGCTGACCCTTTCGGCGCAAATGCACATGTATGTTTGGCAAGATGGCGTTAAAACAACCTTCTCCATCGCAGATGTGGATAGCATCACTTTTACCGATGAAATCGAAGATTCTTCTCAAAAAGTAGGCAAATTCTCCATCAGTGCAACCCAACAAATCGCTTTCTCTTCGGGCAACTTGCAATATCACCCTCTCAACAACCAATGGCGCTTTGCAGAAAGTCAACTGGATCATGTGGGTGATGCAAATGCCAATATATCGCCTACCTACGATGGTTGGATAGATATGTTTGGTTGGGGTACGGGTGATGACCCAACGCGCACAATACAGAATAATGGCTCTTATTCCACTTTCGTGGACTGGGGAACAAATAGTATCGGCACAGACACTGCCAACACTTGGCGCACGATGAGTGCAGATGAATGGAACTATATCTTGTCTTATCGCCCTAACGCCACCGCGCTCAATGGTATTGCTCAAATCAATGGTGTGAATGGTCTAATCTTGCTGCCCGATGATTGGGTGGGGATAGAGGGGCTTACCTTTAATAGTGGTGCGTATGGACATTGGAGTAGAGAGTATTACGCAGTACATAACACCTTTACTTTAGAGCAATGGCAACAGATGGAGGAGGCAGGTGCCATTTTTTTGCCTGCTTATGGTTTCCGTCAAGGAAATTCTATATATGGTTCTGGCTCAAAAGGATATTACTGGACAACTTCTCCCAACGGAGGTTGCGGTCCTATGAACTTGGAGTTTTCGGCAGAATACATCAAGATAAATAGTGCCTATCGTTATTCGGGATTTTCAGTACGTTTGGTAAAAAATATACAACAATGAAAAAGTATGATTTTCTCATCATCGGTGGCGGTGTAGCGGGCATGAGCTTTGCGCTCAAAGTCGCTCGCGCACAGAAGTATCGCATTGCACTCTGCTGCAAGACGACCCTCGAAGAAACCAACACCAGCCGTGCGCAAGGCGGTATCGCCAGTGTGACCAACATGCTCGTAGATGACTTCGAAAAGCACATCCACGACACTATGGTAGCAGGCGACTGGCTCAGCGACCCTGCTGCGGTAGAGCAAGTGGTGCGCCAAGCGCCTAAGCAAATCGAGGAACTGGTTAACTGGGGCGTGAACTTCGACAAAAAGGACGACGGCACCTTTGACCTCCATCGCGAAGGCGGACACTCCGAGTTCCGTATCCTCCACCACGCTGACGACACAGGTGCGGAGATCCAACGCGGACTGATGGCGGCTGTGCGTTCCAATCCATACATCGATGTACTCGAGAATCATTTTGCAGTAGAGATTATTACCCAGCACCACCTCGGTGTGCGCGTTACGCGCCGTACACCAGATATTGAGTGCTATGGTGCGTATATACTCAATCCTGAAACGGGCAAGATTGACACCTATCTCAGTCGTATCACCCTGATGGCTACGGGCGGAACAGGTGCTGTCTATGCTACAACTACCAACCCGAATGTGGCGACTGGAGATGGTATAGCTATGGTCTATCGCGCCAAGGGACAAGTCAAGGACATGGAGTTTGTGCAGTTCCACCCAACAGCTTTGTATAACCCTACAGAGTCGCACCCTGCTTATCTCATTACAGAGGCTATGCGCGGTTATGGCGGTATTCTGCGTTTGCCTAATGGAGAGGAGTTTATGCAGAAATACGATGCTCGCCTCTCTCTCGCGCCACGCGATATTGTAGCACGTGCCATTGACAATGAGATGAAGATTCACGGTCTGGACCATGTCTGCCTCGATGTCACACACAAAGACCCCGAGGAGACCAAGCACCATTTCCCAAATATCTACGCTAAGTGTCTCAGTATAGGTATTGACATTACGAAAGAGTATATCCCTGTTACTCCTTGCGCGCACTATATGTGTGGCGGCATTAAGGTGGACTTAGATGCACAGTCCAGTATCCGCCGTCTATATGCGGTAGGCGAGTGTAGTTGTACAGGATTGCATGGTGGCAACCGCTTGGCTTCTAACTCACTCATCGAGGCTGTTGTCTATGCTGATGCTGCAGCCAAACACAGTTTAAGTGTGATAGAAACTTACGACTTCAACGAGAATATCCCAGAATGGAACGACGAAGGCACTATGACCAATGAGGAGTATGTACTTATCTCGCAAGACATGCGTGAGGTCGGTCAGGTGATGTCCACGTATGTAGGTATTGTGCGCAGCGACTTACGTCTCCGACGTGCATGGGAGCGACTTGATTTGCTCTATGAAGAGACCGAAGATCTATTCAAACGTGTGAAGGCGACTAAAGATATTTGCGAACTGCGCAATATGATCAATGTGGGTTATCTGATTACCCGCCAAGCGTTGGAGCGCAAAGAATCCCGTGGTTTGCATTATACGATTGATTATCCCAAGAACACCGATACGAACATTAACGAAGTGTGGTAGGGCGTAGAGTGAAAGAGGATTAATCAATCACTAATATACCTGAGAATTTCCTCATAGGTAAACCCGCGTTGCATACAAAAGCGGATGAGTTTTGCTTTTGCCTGTGGGTCTGTGGTCTTAATACCTCGCTTTTTAGACTCAATAAGTCGATTTAATATGCGGAAATACTCGGATTCATCGATATTTTCGAGTGCAGATTCTATAGCGTTGTTAGGTAAATGCTTAACTTGAAGATAAGCACGCATCTTCATGCGCCCCCAACCTTGATATAGTACTTTATCATGCACAAAAGCATGGCAATAGCGTTGCTCATCCACAAAGTGCTGCTCTTGTAGAAGTACAATTATTTGTTCTGTCTGCTCAGTGGTCGCTCCCCATTGTTGCAACTTTAGGCGCAGATCATAGCAGCAGTGTTCTGCAGCAGCACAATATGCCTCTGCCTTAGCGCGCAATTCTTCCAAAGACCATTCGTGGTTTGCCATACATATCGTTTTTTAGTTGAACATCTGTATATCCCATTGCTCGTAACATTTCACATACTTGATTCCCGTATGCTTCGTTGATTTCGAAGAAGAGGTATAAGTCCCCCTTCGACGAAGGAGAGTTACACTCTTTTATCCTATCCTGAGAAAACAAAAATGCTATCTGTCGATAGAAGAGCAGAGGGTCATCATCGGGTACAAACAAGGCCGAATGGGGTTCGTAATCCAATACGCGCGCCTGCATATCTTTCTTTTCACTATTGCAAATATATGGTGGGTTGCTAACGATAATATCGGCTATTGGTAATAGACTATTGGCATTAGGCGAAAGGATATCGGCTTGTAGCCAATTCACCTCCAGATGATTGCTGATGGCGTTCTGTCGGGCTACCTCCAGCGCCTCGGGGCTAATATCCAATCCTGTTACAGACCACATGGGGGCACGCTTTTTTAGAGCAAGGGCTATACAACCACTACCAGTACCTATGTCCAAGACTTTGAGTGGTTGATTCTTATCCGCCATCTGCAAAATCCACTCCACCAATTCGGCCGTTTCTGGGCGTGGAATAAGAGTGGCAGGAGTCAGAGACAAGTCAAGTCCCATCCACTCCGTGTGACCAAAAATATATTGTATGGGTTCGTTGGCACGAAGTTTTTGCAAAATGTGTGCTATTTCTTGCTCATTTACATTTTTTTTTGTATCTTTGCAGCCGAAAAGGATTTCTGTGCGGGTCATGCCCGTGGATTCTTCGACAATCCAATAGGCTATCTCGTACAGTTCTTCCTCTGGAAAGAACCCACGTAACTCCGAAGTAATATAGTTAATCAGTTGTTTCACGCTGCAAAGGTACAAAAAAAAATGGAAAGTACAAAATCCTATATACAACGTTGTTTACAATTAGCGCGTTTGGGTGCGTATTATGTTGCGCCCAACCCCATGGTTGGAGCAGTGTTAGTCCGCCATGATGCGAATGGCGATGTGATTTTGGGCGAGGGATGGCATGAGCAATATGGTGCTCCACACGCAGAACCTAATTGTATTCGTCATGCAGAAGAAGCTCATCCAGAAGGTATTGACTATAAACAATGTACATTATATGTCAGTTTGGAACCATGTAGTCACTACGGCAAGACACCGCCATGTGCAGAGCTGATTATTCGCAAAGGAATAGGCAGGGTGGTCGTGGGGACATTAGACCCTAATCCGAAAGTAGCAGGTCGTGGCGTAAAAATGATGCAGGAGGCAGGCATAGAGGTGGTCGTGGGCGTAGAGGAAGAAGCATGTCGCGAAGTGAACAAGCGCTTTTTCTGCCTACAAGAGAAACATCGACCATACATTATCCTGAAGTGGGCACAAACCGCAGATGGGTTTATAGACAGGGCAAGAGGCGAAGAGGCGATTGGGCTATTAGGCGAGGAAGTGGGAAAGCCTGTTGTGATTTCCACGCCGTTGACTAAGCAATTGGTACATCAGCAACGTGCTGAAAATATGGCTATTATGGTGGGTACGCGCACAGTTCTACTAGACAATCCTCGCTTGCTCACCACCCACTGGAGTGGCAGAAATCCGATACGAATAACCCTAGATAGACACGGTGTGTTACCTCTAGAGAGTAGGATCTTTTCGGACGAATCTCCCACGATAGTTTACCGTAAAAATACAGATTGGCATTATATTTGTGCCGATTTAGCGCAAAGAAATATCCACTCCATATTGGTAGAGGGAGGTACAACACTATTGCAGCATGTATTGGATAGTGGCATTTATGATGAGGTGCATATAGAAGTTGGTAGTCAAAAATTGGGTACAGAAACAGGTGTGAAAGCGCCTCAGTACACAGTGAGTACACAACCAAAGGTTGTGGATAATCAGCAAATTTATGTAGAAAGATTTGCATAAGTGGAAAAAAAGATGTACCTTTGCACTTTGAATGGACGAAGCAACAAAAGAATCATGAAAAAGTATATAAATACGTGCATAATCTGTTTGCTAGGCTGTATGCTGGTAGGATGTCATTTGTTCGAAGAAAAACGAATGCTTGGCACCGTTGCTGAGTACAACGGCAAGGCTATCACATACGCACAAATAGAGACACTAACGGCAGGACTTTCTCCAACAGATAGTGCGCGCGTCGCAAACGAGTACATTCGTCAGTGGGCCATTGACATTATAGAATATGAAGTGGCTAAAGACCAAGTCAACAAAGATATAGAGCAATTGGTAGAAGATTATCGTCGTTCCCTATACATACATGAGTACGAGGAGAAATTAATAGCCCAACGTATGTCTCGCGCTGTGGAAGATACGCTGGTACAGTCCTTCTACGACCTGCATAACAGTCATTTGATTTTACCCGAAACCATTATCCGTGGATTGCTCTTGGTTGTTCCTAATCAAGCACCCAAGATGAGTGATTTGCGCAAAAAGATTCAACATCCTGAGATAGAGGAGAATATCGAATGGTTGGAAAAATATGCGTATCAATATGGAGTAGGGTATGAATTATTTATTGAAGATTGGAAAACAATGAGCGAGATCATCGTATTGATGCCTTTCAAGCAAGATAACCTGAACCAACAATTGAAAACGAAGCGTCAAATAGAAGTGCAAGATACGGTGAACACATACGTTTTGCAAGTGACAGACATGCATCTGAAAGGCGAATTGAAGCCACTGACATTCGCGCGAAAAGAGATAGAAAATATTCTTCTGCGCCAACGTCAGGTAGAGTTTTTGCAAAAAGAACGCGATTTATTATATGAACATGCAATAAAAGTAGGAAAATTAAGATTATATGAAAATGAATAAATTGGCTATTGGTAATTGGTTATTGGCTATTGGCTGTTGGCTATTGGCTGTTGGGTGTATGGCTCAAGACAATATCATTGATGAAGTGATATGGATAGTAGGAGAAGAAGCGATTTTGCGTAGCGAGGTAGAAGATGAACGTCTTCGTGCCCAGTATGAGGGTCAGCCTATTGCGGGTGATCCCTATTGCGTGATACCCGAGCAACTCGCTATCCAAAAATTGTTCCTGCATCAAGCTGAGTTAGACTCCATCGAAGCCAACGAGTCGTCCGTGAGTAGCCAAGTGGATATGCGTATGAACTACTACATATCCCAAATAGGTAGCAAGGAGAAGTTGGAAGAGTACTTCCGCAAGACCAGCAGCGAGATTCGCGAGGAGATGATGGAGAGTGTACGCAACCAGATGATTATTCAGCAGATGCAAAGCAAGCTAACAGAGGATATTCAGCCTACTCCTGCTGAAGTACGTCGCTACTTCAATTCGCTGACTGGTGACTCTTTGCCTATGGTACCAGCACAAGTGGAGGTTCAGATATTGAGTTTTGAGCCACCCGTACCTGTGGAAGAGACAGAGCGTATCAAGAACCAACTTCGTGAGTTCACGGAGCGTGTGATGAATGGTAGTGCCGATTTCAGCATGTTGGCGCGCCTCTACTCCGAAGATACAGAGTCTGCTAAGCGAGGTGGCGAACTGGGCTTTGTGGGCAAAGGACAGTTGGTCAGCGCATTTGCAGATGTGGCATTCAATCTCACCGACCCGAAGCGCGTATCGCGCGTAGTGGAAACGGAATATGGTTATCATATCATCCAGCTCATTGAGCGCAAAGGTGATCGCATCAACTGCCGACACATTTTGCTCAAGCCACGCGTGTCGTATGAGGACAAGCAAAATGCTATCATTCGATTGGATTCGATACGCAACTTGATAGTGGCAGATAGTATCTCTTTTGAACAAGCTGTAGCGCAATTCTCAGAGGATAAGTCCACTGTCATGAGCGGAGGATTGATGACCAATCCTAATACAGGCGCCAGCAAGTTTGAATACCAAGACCTGCCACCCGAATTGGCAAGACAAATCTATGCGATGAAGGAGGGCGATGTGAGTATGCCTTTCACCATGATGGACCGTACAAAGAACAAAGAAGTATGTGCCGTTGTTCGTTTGAAGACCAAGCGCGATGCACACAAGGCTAATCTTACAGATGACTTCCAAACCATTCGTAATATGCTCATCCAAGAGCAAAAGACCGAAACAATCAACGAGTGGATTCGCAATAAACAAAAAGATATTTACGTACATGTAGATCCCGCTTGGCGAGGATGCGACTTCCAATATCCCAATTGGGTGAAGTAGGGGCGTGTTTAGAGGCAAGAGTATCATATTGGTTATAGGCTATTTGCTGCTGGCATTGGGGTGTATGGCACAAGATACTATCAAAGTGTCTTTGGTGTATCTGGAACATTCCGAAACCTTGTCGTTTGACGAGAAACGCCTACCTGATGCACAAATCCTGCGAGGGGATGTGTGTTTTCGTCACGATTCAGTACTAATGTATTGTGACTCAGCATATTTCTTCGAAAAAGAAAACTCATTGCATGCTTTTGGTCGAGTACATCTGGTACAAGGCGATAGTTTGGAGGGATTCAGTGATGTGCTCTACTATAACGGAAACACTAAAATAGCCCGTATGCGCCAACGAGTACGATTGATTCATCAAGCCACAACCCTAACCACCGATAGTCTTAACTATGATCGTCAACGAAACATAGCGTACTACTTCTCGGGGGGGCAAATAGTGGATAGTCTCAACACCCTCACCTCGCGTTGGGGACAATACACACCAGACAACCATCAAGCCATCTTTCGTGGCGAAGTGAAACTGGTCAATCCCAAGTTCGTGCTCACCGCCGATACGTTAGGCTACAACACAGAGAGCTACCAGTCGGACTTGGTCGGTCCTACCCAAATCATATACGAAGAGGAAACGACTATTCACTCTACCAATGGATGGTACAATACGAAGACTGAACTCTCTCAGTTGCTTGACCGCTCACGCATCATACACACCGACGGTATCACCCTCACAGGAGATACCATCTATTATGACAAAGCCAATGGTTACGGTCGTTGTTTAGGACACATAGAGTCCACCGACTCTGCTAACCATATCACCCTCTATGGGCATATAAGCGAGGTATGGGAAGATGGTAGTAGAGGATATGTCACCGATAGTGCCATGATGTTGGACTGGTCAGACTCTACAGCCTACACCTATATGCATGCAGATACGCTCTGGACAGAAGAGATACCCTACCAGACATATACCCTCCTATCACGCGATAGTGTGATGGTGGATTCGGTAATGATGCCCCAAATGCCCGATACGCTCTGGCAAGATACCTCCTACCACCAGCTGCGTGCATTTTGGCATGTGCGTATATTCCGCGATGACATACAAGCAGTATGCGACTCTGCCCGCTACCACGGCAAGGATTCTGTACTTACCCTATATGGACTGCCCATCTGCTGGAACGAGGACAACCAACTCTCCGCCGACCTTATCCATGTCTATATTAAAAACCAAACGGTGGACTATATGCACGGTATAGGCAACGGACTAATGGTCAAACAAGATGATGTCAACGCATACAACCAAATGGCAGGCAAGGAGATGTTTGCATACATACGTGAAGGAGATGTGCATCAGGTCGACGTGCAAGGCAATGCGGAAACGATATTTTATCCGCGCGAAGATGACGGCACGTACGTGGGAGTAAATCGTACGCAAAGTAGTTTTGTGAAGGTATATTTGCATGAGCGTCAGGTGGACCACATCCTGTTTACCACTACTACAACGGGCGTGCTGATTCCTTTGGATGAAGCCCTGCCCGAGGAAACAAAACTCAATGGTTTCTTTTGGGCAGAAACTGAAAGACCAAAGCAAGCGACAGATATATTTCTGCATCCCGAACGTACCAAACGCCCCGAAGCCATTGCTATCTCTGCATCATCAGAAGATGACGAGGAGGAAGAAGAAATACCCACCAAGGGACAAAGAACGAAAAGTCAAATCAATAGAAATGTGAACAAAAAAAGATAAGCTATGAAAAGAATACTTAGCATCTGTCTGCTACTCAGCAGCATCGTCGCTTTCGCTCAAGCCGAAAGCCATCACGCAGTAGGTGTACAAGTGGGATTTGCACAACCTATCTCGCGACTCAATCTCCCGGTTCCGGAAAAGAAGACCGAACTCATACCTACGACTTTTAATGGATTCAAGGTAGGCGTTGTGTACGAAGAAACGATAGTAAAAGGTTTTGGTTATACCTTGGGCTTGAACTACACCTTTGGCGCTACTACCAGCCCATGGAAGAAAATAGGTGCTATGGATTATCCACGCTCACAGACACAGGAGATGTATCACCAATTGGAGATACCTGTGGATTGGCAATACAAGTTCGAGATAGCTGATAAGACCTATCTGATTCTCTATACAGGTCCTACACTGCAATTGGGTTTGTCTTATAAACAGAGCAACCACACACAGTTGATCCCTAACGGAGACATTACCTCAGTCGATGTGGATCGCTATACACAAGAAAGTGTCTTTGCTCTTGACCGCCTCAATGTGACATGGGGCGTAGGCGCGGGATTGCAATATGACCGCTGGTTCCTGCGCGGTGGATATGACTTTGGTATTATCAATCCGTACAAAAAAGACCAATTTGATGGCAAAGACATACACACCCGCGGTCGCTTTGACCAATGGCAAATCAAGATAGGTATGTACCTTTGGGAAAAATAAACTCCCTGCCTTTAACCTCTAACCTTCCAACTATAAACTATAACCAATGATACCTCGCGAAACCATTGATAGAATATTCTCTGCCGCCCGCATCGAAGATGTGGTGGGCGACTATGTGTCACTCAAGAAACGCGGTGCCAATCTCATAGGACTCTGCCCTTTCCACGATGAGAAGACAGGGTCATTCACCGTCTCCCCTAGTAAGGGCATCTTCAAGTGCTTTGGTTGTGGCAAGGCGGGACACTCCGTAGGATTCGTCATGGAGATTGAACAATGCTCCTATGTGGAAGCCATTCGCCAACTGGCTAAGAAATACCATATCGAGATAGAAGAACGAGAACTCACCACCGAAGAAAAACAAAAGCAAGATGACCGCGAGTCGATGTTCATCGTCAATGAGTTCGCCAACAAGTGGTTTCACGACCAACTATGGAACACCAGCGAAGGCACAGCAGTGGCGATGAGCTATCTGCGCCAACGCGGCCTGCGTGAGGATATCATCCGTAAGTTCCAGATAGGCTATTCCCCAGAGAAAGCAGCTCTATGGGATGTTGCCAAGAAGAAAGGTTTCCAAGAGAAATACCTGCTCAATGATGCGCAAAACGCACCATACATAGGCACAGGCGTTTGCGGAAAGAGCGAGAATGGCAAACTCTATGACCGTTTCCGTGGAAGAGTGATGTTCCCGTTCTTGTCCATTAGCGGTAAGGTGGTAGGCTTCTCGGGGCGCCTCATGGTCAAGAACGACAAAGTAGGTAAGTATGTTAATTCACCTACCTCACTGATATACGAAAAGCATAACGAACTCTTTGGACTTTATCAAGCCAAACAAGCTATATCCAAGAACAATAGCTGCTACCTCGTGGAAGGTCAGATGGATGTGATTCAATTGGTGCAATCAGGGATTGAGAATGTCGTGGCATCAGGCGGTACATCGCTCACAATTAACCAAATACGCCTCATACACCGTTTTACGGAGAACATTGTACTACTTTATGATGGCGACAAGGCAGGTATTAAAGCTGCCCTACGTGGTATAGACATGATGCTTGAGGAGGGTATCAATGTGCGCGTCATACTGCTGCCAGAGGGAGAAGACCCCGATAGCTTTGCTAAGAGCCACAATGCCTCCGACCTGAAAGCGTTCTTGGAGAATAACCAACATGATTTCATCCGCTTCAAGACCCAACTGCTGATGGAAGATGCGCAGAATGACCCTACCAGACGCTCGGAGATGATTCTGCAAATCGTGCACTCCATCGCGGTCATTCCAGAAGTTATCAAGCGACAAGTATATATCAAGGACACAGCTATCCTACTTTCCCTGCCTGAAGATGTACTTACGCGCAAAGTGGCTGAACTCCGCAAACAGGTTGCTGACGAACGACAAAAACGCAAAATGACAGGTGCCCAACCCAACAGTACCCCATCGCAAGAACCCACTCCAGCGCCACTATCACCTATCACACCCGAGCCTGTAGCACAACCGCTTACACATAAGGAACGCAATATACTGAACCTTATACAAGTGCTTATTCGCTATGGCGAAAGGATACTCTATCAGACCGAAGACCAAATGATAACGGTGGGTGAATATATCATAACCGAAATCAATAATGACAGCATTGATATCCCTAACCCGCTCCATAAACTGGTTATAGATGAGTATATAGCTAACTACCAAACACCGCAATTTGTGGCTTCAGTATTCTTCCAACACCATCCTAATGCTGCTATCAGTCAGCTGGCTGTGGATATGATAGCGGATAAATACCAAATCAGCCGAATGTACACCAAACGCAGCATCTCCGAGAATGTGGTACAAGAGGTGCAGCAGGACGAAACCCATATCCTGCCCGAACTGGTGCAGCGCCTATTGTTGGAACTTAAATACACGGTAGTGGACGAACGTATTGATAGCATGCAGCGACTTCTCAAGGAGGCACAAGAGCGTGACGACTGGCAACTCATCACCGCCATTCTAGAGCAACAACCACAGCTCATGGATATTCGCACCCAACTCTGTCGTGCTCTGGGCAATCGTGTTATCGTCCGCTAATTTATACAACTCTACACAATCCTATACACTTATGCTCTTCGATTCTATCGTATATGGTCCTATCCGTTCGCGCCGTCTAGGCGTGTCGTTGGGAATGAACCTTATGCCCACCACAGCCAAACTTTGTACGTTTGACTGTGTGTATTGCGAGTGCGGGTGGAACCAACCTGTCTCACATCCTGTTCTTCCTTCCCGCCAGCAAGTACGCGAAGCCCTTGCCTCTAAACTTTTGTCTATAGCCAATACCCCATCGCCTATAGCCAATGAACTGGATGTCATCACTTTCAGTGGCAATGGCGAACCTACTTTACACCCAGAGTTCTTAGGTATCATACAGGACACTTGCGCCCTGCGTGACCAGTATTGTCCCAAAGCCAAAATATCGGTACTCAGCAATTCTACCCAACTCGGACGCCCCGATGTAGTGGAAGCCTTGCACCTATGCGACAATCGCATATTAAAGTTAGACTCGGCTATCGATGCGACCATGCGCCTGATTGACAAGCCTGTCAATCCTAACCTTAGTGTGGAACAGATAGCGCAGTGGCTTTCGCTCTTTGATGGCGATTTTACTTTGCAGACTTGTTTCCTGCGTGGCGAATATAAGGGACAAATCATTGATAACACCACGAGCGAAGAACTATCGGCATGGTACACGATGTTAGAACGTCTACACCCTCAACAGGTGATGATATATGTCATTGATCGCGCCACACCCTTACAAACATTATCCAAAGTGCCTGCCGCGGAGATGGAAGCCATAGCAGCTCCCTTGCGCGAAAAAGGCATAGAAGTGATTGTCTCTGCATGAAAGTTCTGCTTGCACCACTCAACTGGGGACTGGGACATGCCACTCGTTGTATCCCCTTGATTCGCCAGTACATGGCTCAAGGTCATAAGGTCGTGCTGGGGGGCGATGGAGAGAGTCTGCTGCTGCTGCGGAAGACTTTTCCTCAACTGCGTGTGATAGATTTACCATCTTTGGAACTTCGCTATACGGACAATGCGAAGCAACGCGGGTTTTACTTGCGCGCCATACCTGCACTCATTCGTTTTACGATAGCCGACTACTACTATCTGCGTCAGCAACTGGCGATAGAGCACTTCGACTTGGTGATTTCTGACAATCGTTTCGGACTATTCTCCCGCCAAACGCGTTGCGTATATATCACCCACCAACTCTATGTACAACTGCCTAAACGTCTTAGCCTATTTCAACCCCTCGCGCGTGCATTGCACGCGTGTATATATAAGAGGTATAGCGAGGTTTGGGTACCCGACTATGCAGACACTCTCAACAACCTCGCTGGCGCATTGGCGCATGGTAAGAGCTTTGACCTAAAGGCTAAATACATAGGGCCATTATCGCGTTTTGAAAACATGGAGTCCAGATTCGTGAGTCCAGAACCAAGATATACCACCCTTGCCATTCTCTCTGGGTTAGAACCTCAGCGCACACTATTCGAGCAGGAGCTTGTCGCGCGCTTTAAGGCGAGTCCCCAACCCGTATTGATTGTGCGTGGCAAGATTGGAGGACCAGCAACGGCAACGCATATAGGTTCGGTGACCTTGTTGCCACATATCAGCGACGAAGAGTTGTTGCCTCTGCTAAGACAAGCAGAAAAAATAATCGTGCGTAGTGGCTACAGCACGATTATGGATTTGGCAACATTAGGTCTGCTACATAAAGCAGAGTTTCATCCTACTCCAGGCCAAAGCGAACAGGAGTATCTTTATAGTATTTGGGGCTCCCGGTTTCTGGCTTCCGGCGTCCAATAGCCTAATCAAAGACCTCGATAAGCACATCCAAGGATTTGGGTGGGCGGAAGTCCTCAATATGTTCCTCGTAATAAGAAGTCAGTTCGCGCAGGCGTTGCTGACGTTCGCTGCGGTTGGTAGGGGGTGCGAACCACGTGGAGTGTTCGGTGTCATCAATACCTATACCCAAATGAGTGGCGTATTCCAATAGAAAATGCAAATGCAGATTGCTAATCTCCATATCTTGATCCAGATGCAGGATAATTTGGCATAGCCAATCGTATAATGGCTTGTCTCCCATTGGGTGGCGTAACGTATTAGCAAGCACTTCTGCTATAAACATAGCCACACATTGGCGTTGTATATCAGTGGATAGCTGGCTATTGACCGTGGCTAACTGGCAACTGGAGATGGTGGCTAATTGCTGGGGAGCATTCTGACGGCGATTTGCTGTAAACTCAATGATAGATAGGGGACGAAGAATACCTTTGTACTTATTGCCATATACCACATACTGCATTCGTCCGTGTTCTGCGGTATAGAGGTGTACTATGCTACCTGTGTCGGAATAGCGGGTGAGAGTAAGTACAATTGCCGATGGCATAATCCTTGCCTTTAAACTCTAAACAGTAGTAGCTTCGCTACGTCCACTAAACTTATCATGCATGGCTTGAGCAGCTTTGCGTCCATCTGACATAGCCAAAATGACGGTAGCGCCACCACGTACAATATCACCGCCTGCAAAGAGAGTAGGCAAGGATGATTGCATGTGTTCGTTCACTACAATCGTACCTTTCTTGGATATTTCCAAGCCTTCTACAGTGGACGGAATGAGTGGATTAGGACTCACACCTACGCTCACAATCACGAGATCCACGGGTAGGGTCACGGTTTGTCCTTCTATTGCAACAGGGCTTCGACGTCCCGATTCGTCCGCTTCACCCAAGGTCATCACTTGCAATATTGCTTCTGCGACACGTCCCTGTTCGTTGGCGTGATATTCTATTGGGTTATGCAGGGTCATAAACTCTATGCCCTCTTCTTTGGCATGGCGTACTTCTTCCACACGAGCAGGCATCTCTTCCTCGCTACGACGATAAACGATGATAGCGCGCTCTGCACCCAACCGTTTGGCGGTACGAACGGCATCCATAGCGGTATTGCCTCCGCCGACTACCATCACCGTTTTGGCACGGAGTAGGGGAGTATCATTATCTGGTCTTGCAGCACCCATAAGGTTCACACGAGTGAGGTACTCATTGCACGACATCACACCGTTGAGGTTCTCGCCTGGGATGTTCATGAAGCGGGGTAATCCTGCTCCACTACCTACAAAGACTCCCTCAAATCCTTGCGCTTGCAGATCCTCTATGGTTAGGGTCTTACCGATAATCGTATCGCATTGAAAGGTTACACCTAGTCGGCGCAAACCTTCTATCTCTCTATCCACTACGGCATTGGGCAAACGGAACTCAGGAATACCATAGCGCAAAACGCCACCCACCTCGTGCAATGCTTCGAAGACGGTCACCTGATAACCCCACTTAGCCATATCGCCCGCAAAAGCCAATCCCGCAGGTCCACTACCTACTACTGCTATTCGCTTACCCAATTGCTCATTGCCCATTGCCAATGACCTATCGCCAATCGCCAATTCCCCATCACTCATCGCCACATTATCTGCCACAAAGCGTTCCAGATAACCTATAGCCACAGGCTCTTTGCCCATCTTCACATGGATACACTGTGCCTCGCATTGTTTCTCTTGTGGACAAACGCGTCCGCAAACGGCAGGCAGTGTGCTACTCTCTTGTATTACCTTGGCGGCACCCAATATATTGCCAATCTCCAGTTGTTTGATGAAACCTGGAATATTGATATTCACTGGACAACCCTTCACACATGTTGGGTTTTTGCAATCCAGACAACGATGTGCTTCCGTGATGGCTTGCTCTGTGGTCAAGCCTTGATTCACCTCTTCGTATAACGAGCGAACACGTACTTCAGGCGCCAGTTCTGGCATCTTGACACGTGGGATAGCTACGCGCTCTTTGGGTTTGAGATTTGCTTCGCTCACATGGATAGATGCGTATTGGTGGCTTGCTTCACTCACATTGGTGGCTAAAGCGTTGGTAGTTGGAGCATGATGTTGGTATGCTTCATATGCGTTCTTCTCTTCAGTAGTGTACTGGCGAAGGCGAGCGAGCATCTCATCAAAATCTACCGCATGGGCATCAAACTCAGGACCATCTACACAAACGAATTTCGTCTTACCACCTACGGTTACGCGACAAGCGCCACACATACCCGTTCCATCCACCATGATAGTGTTGAGACTGGCTTCGGTTGGTATATTGTATTTTTTTGTGGTCAATGCCACAAACTTCATCATGATAGCAGGACCGATGGTGATACACTTATCCACCTTCTCACGCTTTATGACTTGCTCCACGCCCATGGTCACCAGTCCTTGTTGTCCCAAGGAGCCATCGTCGGTCATGATGATCATCTCATCCGAGACGGCTTTCAGTTGTTCGCGTAAGATGATGAGTTCCGCAGTACGGGCTGCCAATACGGTGATGACGCGATTGCCCGCTTCCTTTAGGGCGCGTGCAATAGGCAACATAGGTGCTGCACCCACACCACCGCAAGCACACACTACTGTGCCGAATGGCTTGATAGTGGTCGCTTTGCCCAATGGTCCGACTAAGTTAACCACTTCATCTCCAGGTTCGAGTGCCACCAGCTTGGAGCTACTCACGCCCATGCGTTGTACCACGAGGGTGATAGTGCCGCGTTCTGTGTCTGCGTCGGCAATCGTGAGGGGCATACGCTCGCTATGTTCGTCCACGCGAACCATGACAAAGTGACCTGCGCGACGACTGCGCGCAATCAGCGGAGCTTCTAACACAAGCTCTGCTACGTTCTCAGAGAAGAAACGTTTAGAAATAATCTTAGCCATAATCCTTGCCTTTCGCCTCTCGCCTTTCGCCTAATAGCCTTATTGCTTAAAAGTACTTCACATCCTCGCCCATGATACTCGTGAGCAAGTTGTTAGCCAAGCGACTGGCACCGAAGCGGAACGATTGGTTATTGAGCCATTGCTCGCCCAATATCTCCTTGACCAAGGTATAGTGTTGTACAGCCTCATCGGTTGTGCTGACACCGCCTGCAGGCTTGTAGCATACTTTTTGTCCTGTCTTGGTGTGCCAATCTTTGATGGCGTGACACATTACGTAGGTAGCTTCAGGTGTTGCATTCACAGCTATCTTGCCTGTAGATGTCTTGATGAAGTCTGCTCCCGCAGCCATGGCCAAAATGCTGGCTTTGTAGATGTTCTCTGCTGTCTTTAGTGCGCCTGTTTCTAGAATCACCTTGAGGTGAGCATCGCGAATAGCGGCTTTGATCTCAGAAATCTCGTCATATACCTCTTGGTAATTGCCCTCCAGGAATTTACCGATGGAGATAACTATATCTATCTCCGTAGCGCCTACTGCTACAGCCATAGCTGCTTCTGCTACTTTCACCTCTATGAAGGTTTGCGAAGCAGGGAATCCTGCTGCCACAGCAGCGATACCAATAGGCTCGGTCAGTACCTCTTTGGCGGTTTCCACCAAAGCAGGGTACACGCACATAGCTGCTACATTAGGTACACCAGGGAAATGTCCGTCAAAGTCATTGACTTTTTGTGCCATCGTTGCCACTTTCTCAGTGGTGTCATCGCCATTGAGGGTGGTCAAATCGATTTGATTGAGACATTGCATCCACACTTCGCGGTTGTTGTTCTCTGCTGTATGTTTTGCCAATATGTCGGCAGTATTCTTCTTTACTAACTCATCTGTGAGTACGCAGGGATATTCTGCGAATAATTGTTCAAACTTATCCATAATCTTTACATTATAAACTAATTCAATCTTCCAATAATCGTCTCGTTACCTGTTACGGCTTCGCCCACTTTTACGAATATCTCAGTATCCAATGGCAGATACATATCCACTCGCGAACCGAACTTGATAAATCCAAAATGCTCATTGCGTTGTGCGTGGTTACCTGCTTTAGCGTAGGTGACGATGCGACGTGCCATAGCGCCTGCTATTTGACGAACGGCTAGTTGCACTTTGTTTTCGGTTTCTATCACCACCAACGAACGCTCATTCTCGGTGCTTGACTTGGGCAGCCAGGCGCCTTGATGACGACCATCTTGATGTTCTGACACCAGTACTGTACCCTCTATTGGATACCAGTTGGCGTGAACATTGAATGGTGACATGAAGATGCTCACTTGCAGACGCTTCTCGTGGAAATACTCGTTCTCTACGGTAGGTTCTATTACTACGATGCGTCCATCTGCAGGAGCAACTAATAGTTTTTCATCGCTCACCTCTACGATACGCGTGGGGTTGCGGAAAAAGTAGGTGACAAACACCAGCAATGCTGCACTCAGCACCAGTGTTATCGCTCCTACCCAGTTGGGCATATACATAAACAGTGGCACGTTCACTGCAAATATCAGCAGTGTCAGTGTGGCTATGATACCACGACCCTCGCGGTGAATACGAATTCTTCTTTTCTTTTTATGTCCCATATCAATTATATTTCTTGCCTTTACTTGTTTTGCACTCTACGCTACTAAACCCACTGACTATATGGAACTTGAGCGAGCATATCCACGGCTTGGTCAAGTCCTTGTTGTAGTTTTTTCTCGAACATCATGCGGAACATCATTGGTATATCGGCTTTGATGGTCAGTTTGATGCGTGTATCCAGTTCTGTCACTTGCTTGAGTTGGATCCACATATTTGCATCCATGGGCAGGTTTTCTACACCAAACTTGATGGTCTTGTACTCTTCTTTTTCCACGATTCGGATAGCGAATCTCTGAGCTAAACCATCCACTTTGATGCGGATGCAGTCTGAGGTAATCTCTATTTCCTTGACCTTGTCTTTAGGTATCAAATCACTGAAGCGATTCAGGTTTTCCAGATTGCTCAGTACGGCATACACTACTTGGTCATTGTAGGGTATTTGTCCTATTTTGCTTTCGTATTTGGTAGCTGCCATTGGTTATTTCTCCCATTTAGCAGGATTATGCTGCCAGTTTTCGATTGTTGATTGTTGTTCTTCATCTATGAAGCCCATGGCTGATGCGTGGCGCAGTACAGTTTCAAAGTTCGTGAGCGCGGTGAGCGATACATCGAGTCTCTCCAACTTGCGTTTGGTTGTTCCAAATCCATAGTCGAATATAGTTACCACACCTAATACCTTGCAGCCGTTATTGCGAATAGCTTCTATCACTTTAGCGCAATTGACACCAGTATTGACCTGATTCTCCACTATGACTACGCTCTGTCTTGGACGTAAGTCACCTTCGATTTGATTTTCCAAACCGTGGTCTTTGGGTTGTGGGTGTACATACACAAAGGGTAAACTCAGTTGTTCAGCCACCAATACTCCATGTGCAATGGCGTTGGTTGCTACACCTGCTATGATGTCTGCATCGGGATATATCTCTGCTATCACACGCGCCAACTCCAGACGAATGAAGTCGCGCATCTTAGGATACGACAATATCTTTCGGTCATCACAGTACATAGGTGCCGTCCAACCATTGGCCCATGTAAACGGATTCTTGGGCTGAAACTTAATCGCCTTGAGTTGTAGCAACCTAACAGCGGTCATTTCTTGTAGTACTTTCATATATTAGATGGTTTTGAGGTGAAATTCGTTCTATCAATTGTATCCACGCACGATTCCGCGAGGTGAACCTTTCACAAACGCCAGTATCACGTTTCTCTCCTCGCTCTCAGGTAGGGTGTTCTCTATTTGCTCTATAGCTTGGCTCACGTTGAGTCCCGAGAGGTACATCAGGCGATATACATTTTGAATCGCGGTTATCTGCTCTTGGGTGAACGCACGGCGGTTGAGTCCTACGGAGTTGATACCGCAGTAGGATATAGGTTCGCGAGCGGCTATGATGTATGGAGGCACATCTTTGTTGACTTTGGAGCCACCTTGTATCATCGAGTGTGCGCCGATATGGCTAAACTGGTGTACCAGACTACCTCCACCTATGATAGCCCAATCGTCCACAACCACTTCGCCTGCGAGTTGGGTAGCGTTGGACATGATGATATGGTCATGCAACACGCAGTCGTGTGCTACGTGACAGTATGCCATAATGAGGCAGTGGTTGCCCACTACAGTTTTGCCTTTGCTGGCAGTACCGCGGTGGATGGTTACAAACTCGCGGATGGTGGTGTTATCGCCGATGATGGCGTATGTCTTCTCGCCTTTGTATTTCAGGTCTTGTGGGTCATCACCCACCACTGCGCCAGCGTGTATGTGGCAGTTCTTGCCAATACGCACACCGTCGTGGATAGTTACATTATTATCAATGATAGTGCCTTCTCCTATCTCTACATCGCCATAAATGCACGTGAAAGGACCTACTTGTACGGTTGGATGAAGCTTAGCTTCTGGATGAATATAGTTCATATTTGGGCATAATAATAAAAAGTGTGCAAAGATACAGAAAATATTGCATATTAACAAACAAAATGGATAAAAAATTATTTTTCAGTACCATTTTTTCGTGATTTTTGCATTTGTCCAGCAGTCTTTCCCGTTATCACTCCGTTACCACTTCTATACTATACCGCACTTTCCGCAGTGTTTGCCCGCATGTAGGTGTTTTGTTCATAATTAGTGATTTTTTGTGCTACTTCTTGCGTATATCAAAAAAATGTAGTACCTTTGTAGGCGGAATAACTGCTTTTGATTAAAACTATTTTGGTATGAAAAATTTATTCATCATTCAAGCCTTCTTGTGTATGACTTTGTGCGTTTTTGCGCAGGATGCGGTGTCGCCAGATAATGTGGCAAGCACCACGCAGTCCAATCATTCAAGCGATAGTCTTTGCTTCGTAGTTGTTGAGCGTATGCCTGAGTTCCCTGGTGGTCAGCAGGCCATGTTGCAATTCGTGGCGGAGAACATCAAGTACCCTGTGATTGCTCAACAGCATGGTATCCAAGGTCGAGCTATCTGCCAATTCATCATTGAGAAAGACGGGCGTGTGAACGACGTAGTCATCGCGCGTACGACGGGTGATGCGGCATTGGACAAAGAGGCGATACGTGTCATTGCGTCCATGCCTGCTTGGATACCTGGCATGCATAGGGGCAAACCCGTTCGTGTGAAATACACCATGCCTATTAACTTCCGATTAGGCTATAGCGATGACAAAAAGAGCGTTGCTCCCTCTAATGGCTCGACTCCACCTCCTCCAGCAGGACAGAGCCAGCTGACGAACATCAACCGTTCAGTGCCACAGTTCCCTGGTGGAACGAGCAAACTCAATGAGTATGTCAAAGCCAATATCCGTTATCCTAAAGCAGCCTACGAGCGTGGCATACGCGGCAAGACGGTGGTGGAGTTTCTGGTGGAAGCAGATGGCACTATCTCTGATGTCAAAGTGCTGAATTCTGCTACCTTCAAGTCGCTGGACGATGAGGCGATTCGCTTGGTCAAGTCCATGCCTAAGTGGCTCCCAGCACTCTCGAACGGAGAACCTATAGCCAAGAAGACGACTTTGCCATTGGGTTTTGGCGTGAAATAAGATTGTACTATGTATTTTGACGAACTACCCCTATCCGACGAAGTGCTGGATGCCCTCTGGGACATGCACTTTGACACCTGCACACCCGTACAAGAGCAAACCATCCCTGTGATATTGGACGGACACGATGTCATTTCTTGTGCCCAAACAGGCACAGGCAAGACTGCTGCATACATTCTACCTCTCCTTACGAATCTGCAATACGACAACCATGACCCTAACCGCCTCAATGCCATCATTATGGCACCTACCCGCGAACTGGCACAGCAGATAGACCAACAGATGGAGGGCTTTGGCTTCTATGTTCCCTTCTCTTCTGTAGCCATCTACGGTGGCAACGATAGTGGCGCATGGGGGACACAAGTCACCGGATTGCAAAGAGGTGCAGACATTGTCATCGCCACTCCAGGACGACTACTTAGCCAGATGAATATATACGATATCGACTTCTCGGGTGTGAAATATTTCATCCTCGATGAAGCCGATCGCATGCTGGATATGGGCTTCTACGACGACATCATGACGATCGTCAACAAACTGCCCAAAGACCGACAAACCATCATGTTTTCCGCCACTATGCCTGTCAATATTCGCAAGATGGCAAAAGCCATCATGCACAACCCTGTTGAGGTACAGATAGCCGTCTCCCGACCACCTGAGACCATTCGCCAAATGGCGGTGGATATCTTCGAAACGCAGAAGACTGAGTTTCTTGTTAGATTATTGGGCAACTGGAAGCCGGAGGCCGAAGAAAAACTCAAAAAGGTCATTATCTTTGTCGGCAAGAAGCAGAAGGTCAAAGACCTCACGCGCACGCTGCGCGCAAACCACATAGACGCGCGCGCCATGCACTCCGACTTGGAACAGAAAGAGCGTGATGAGGTGATGCTTGGCTTCCGCAATGGCAAAGTAGATGTACTCGTCGCCACTGACATCGTCTCACGCGGAATAGATGTGGACGACATACCGATGGTCATCAACTACGATGTGCCCCGCGATGCAGAAGACTATGTACATCGCATCGGTCGCACCGCACGTGCCGAGAACAAAGGCGAAGCCATCACCTTGGTCAGCCCCGAGGATAAACGATTCTTTAATAAGATTGAGCGATTCTTGCAGAAGATTATAGATCGCGTTCCCTTGCCTGACGCTCTTGGAGCTGCGCCAGATAGTAGCGTATGTTCGCTTGCTGCTGACGACCGTATGCCGTCTTCCAAGCGCCGAAAAGGCGGATGGCGTGCTGGGCATAATCGCAAGCCGAAGCATAATCGCCCTGCATCTCGTAAGCAATAGCAATATTTGCCGCAGCGCATGCTGCGGTTTTTTTATCACCCATAGCCAATTTTCTATCGCCCATCGCTAATTGCCAATAACCGATTGCCTTCTCCCATTGTTGATAACGGAACGCAGACAAACCCGCTTGCAAGGCATATAGGTCATATATATAGCGACGCGTCGTTTGCCACGATGGTACAAAACTGTTAGCCACTCTGCTTCCCAACTCCTTTGCCAAATAGAGAAGTGCTTCTTGGCGGTCAGGTAAATCGGTTAGACTGCGCGTGCGTTGATAGTGTAAATCGCTTTCCCAAAGCAAGGTATCGGATTGCGTGAATGAGCCCTCGCGCAATTGTCCCGCATAGTGAATCGACCAATGCGATTGGGCGTATGCTTGCAGGTAAGCATAATAAGCACCTTCATCGGTCGGAAAACTCTCCAGCACATCATATAGCACCAATTGATTGAGAATCAGTAGTGCGTCTGCCTGATAATCTGTACACAGCTTTTCGGCGTTAGTATGATTGAGCAGATGGCGGGCATAATAGTTGGCCGTATGATTCTGCGAGATGTCCATGAGTTCGACAACGTCAAACTCGCCGCTGGCTTCTAAGGTTTGTGTCGCAGAGAAGAGAGTAGAGAGAATAGCGCGAGATAAATCCACCTGTACACCAGCCCGATTCTCGCCATCTATAACTGTGGTGTGACCAAACTCATGGGGTTGTGGCAAAGCGTTGTTCACCACCAAAATGCGCTGTTTATTCTTCAGTAGCGGGCGTTCTGCAGGGTGTCGTTCATCCACAAAGAAGTACCACTGCTCTTGCGCAAAGGTGGGGATAGCCAATAGTACAAAAAACAAAAATATATGTAACCTTCTATATGCCATAATCCAACATCTTCCACCGCAACGGCTCTACCTACAACTTCCTTATTCTCCACTCCTTGGGATAGAGGTTGTTGCAGTGGTTACCTACGTTCTTGACGAAGCCTAGAGGTACACCTTGGTATTTCACCAGTATCACTTCGGTGGGCAGTTTGTCAAGCACAATAGCTTCGTTACGCAGATAGCTCAATGCTTGCTCCAACGTCAGTTCAGCACTCTTGAACGCCTCCTGACGAAAATCCTTGGTCATAGACAACGCATGTTGTGGTACAGGGGTCTTGCCACGCAATTCGCAAATACCAAAACCTGTGCTGATGCAGATGAATTGCTTGCTGAGAATATCTATCAGGTCTTTGTATTTGGAGGGATAGGCTACGATGAATCGGTCTTGCTGGCGGAGTACCCAATGCTCGGGATGATGTACCCAAGTGCGAATCACCTGTGTATGTTCTACCGTTTGTGGAGCAGATATTTTGACCTTGGGCAGACGTTTCTCAAAGGTGCGATTGTCATTACCGTGTTTACGTAGCGCGCACAAGTAGAATCCCTCTCCTTTGGTTTTATGGGGATAGAAATGGTAGCCAGGGTTGCCCTCTGTAATGCCCCATGACGAATGATTATCTATAGGCAAAACGTCCGCACCCAATGTCTCGGCTATCCACTCTACATTCTCCTCGTTCTCCCATGGGTTGAAGGTGCAAGTCGAGTAGATGAGCAGTCCTCCTGGGCGCAGTGCATCCCACACGTCTTCTACTATCTTGCGTTGGCGGGCAACGCAGGCTTCTACATTCTTTTCGCTCCATTCGGCGATAGCACCATCGTCCTTGCGGAACATACCTTCGCCCGAACATGGAGCGTCCACCAATATGCAATCGAATAACCCTGGCAGACGCATACCGAAGTCGGCGGCCTGATTGTGTGTAACAACGGTATTGCCGTTACCCCACTTCTGTATATTCTCAGAAAGTACAAACACGCGCTGGCGCACTACCTCGTTGCTCACTAGCAGACCTGTATCGCCTAAGAACTGGCTGATGAGTGTAGATTTGCCTCCTGGAGCAGCGCACAAATCGAGTACGATACTGTCGCGTGAGAGATATTGTTGCAGCGCACACTCTACAAACATACTGCTGGCTTCTTGTACATAATAGCAACCTGCATGAAAGAGTGGGTCGAGGGTGAATTGTGGTCTTTGGCTGAGATAGTAACCATCTTCGTGCCATGGCACTTCCTCAGTGTCGCAATCAAAAGTGAGGTAGTCAATCTTGTCGTTGAGACGGATAGAAGTGATGGGCGTTGTTTCCAACGCTTGACACAACTGTTGCACCTCTTCTGGTGTCAACTGATCGTGAAGACTTTCTATGAATTCAATAGGCAACATGCAACATTTTACCAAATAGGGCACAAAGGTACAACAAAAAATGCAAATATGCAAGTAAAACCACAGAAAGTATTTGTATATTTGCAAAAAAAGTAGTAATTTTGCAGCCTTATTCGTGAAATAAATAAAAAAATAAGTATATGAGAGACTTTTTTGGAACATTTGACATTTGGCAAGTATTGTCATCGTTTATCTTCTTGTTCGCGATTATTGACCCATTGGGCAATATCCCTGTTACGCTTAACATGCAGCGAAAAGGAGTGAAAATCAATGCATTTAAAGTGTGTGTTGCCACCATTGTTATTCTGCTCGCCTTCCTCTTCGCTGGAGAATGGGTGCTCAAGTTGTTTGGTGTGAAGATTGAGTACTTTGCTATCGCGGGTGGATTTGTCATTTTGCTTATGGCACTGGAGATGGTCTTGGATGTCACCATTTTCAAGAATGAAGGCTTGGATGGTTCTGGCAGCATTGTGCCTTTGGCATTCCCTATGTATGCAGGTCCAGGTGCATTCACGGCACTATTGTCCATTACTGCTGAGTATAGCATCATCAATCTCGTTATCTCGGTAACACTCAACACTATAATGCTATTCTGCGTACTCAAAGGCACCAATTGGCTCAATAAATATTTAGGTCAAACATCGTTGTATATATTGCGTAAGTTCTTCGGTATCATTGTGTTGGCTATCGCATGTAAACTGATGTTTGCTAACTTGGCTATGGTATTTAGTTAACTCGTAAATTATCAATAAGTATGATGAAGATACAGAATGTTCTTATTTTAGCGTGCGTT
Source organism: Paludibacteraceae bacterium (assembly GCA_045639365.1). Classification (GTDB taxonomy): domain Bacteria; phylum Bacteroidota; class Bacteroidia; order Bacteroidales; family Paludibacteraceae; genus Colicola. The sequence continues at coordinate 34,403 of JAZUCY010000052.1, read as the reverse complement.
ATTTTATTGACAGCTTGTCATCGCACACCCGTATTTACCGTAGAAGGTACAGTGTCTAATGCAGCGGGCGAAATGCTCTATTTGGAGCATACCGCATTGACCCAAACCAGCGTAGTGGACTCATGCCAATTGGACGCAGATGGTGCATTTGCTCTGAAGGCTCCTGCGCCTGCTTATCCCGATTTCTATCGCTTGCGTATCGGCACACAGTCCTTACCTTTGGCAGTGGACTCCATTGAGACAATCAATGTGAATACGACACGTGATAGCTTGGCACATACCTTATCAATCATGGGTAGCGACAACTCGCGGCTAATGGCTCAACTGCGTGCTACTGCTCGCTATGCTTCGCGCGAGGAACTCCGCGAAGAGGCAAAACAAGTGATTATGGATAACCCCAGCTCGTTGGCTGCTTACTACGCGGTCTTCTTGAAACAAGGTGGACAATATATTTGGAACATACTTATTCCTGCCGACCGTCGCATGTATCAAGCGGTAGCTACTTCGTTCAACACTTGGATGCCTGAGTATGAGCGTACCAAAGTCCTTTACAATCAAGTGCTGGAGATTCTGCAAGCTGAGCGTTCTCTCAAGAACCAGCAGACAATGCGCCAGTTCATAGAGGAGGCAGAGAACTCCGTATTGGACATCACCTTGCCCGATGAGATGGGCGAAATGCAATCCTTGTCTGACTTGCAAGGCGATGTGGTGGTGCTAGATTTCTCCTCGTCGGAGATGGAGAATGCAGTGGGCTACACTTTTGAGTTGCGTGAATTGTACAATACATACCACAAACGCGGATTGGAGATATATTCTGTATCTATTGATCGCAATAAGTTGCTTTGGGAACAAACGGTGGAGAACCTTCCTTGGTTGACCGTTCATGCCGATCAGAATAGTGCGGTACAAGTCTTGATGCAGTATAACGTACAAGCATTGCCAACCCTCTTCTTGTTAGATAGAAAGGGTCATGTGCAGGGCAGATATGTTGATTTTAAGCAACTTGACGCTGACATCCGAAAATATCTCTAAACTGGCCTGCGAGGTGGGCTTTGACACCTGCGGTGTGGCGCCTGTACGTAGGCTGGATGATGATGCGCAGTTTATGGACAGTTGGATTGCGCAAGGTTTGCATGGTGAGATGGAGTATCTGGAACGTAATCGCAACAAACGATATGATCCAGCGGTCCTAGTCCCAGGTGCACAATCAGTGGTGGTCTGCCTGCTGACTTTCGAACATTCGGGTAGAGACTACCACAGACGTGTAAAATCGTTACTCTACGCCCTCGAAGCAAAACTCAAGGAAGCGTTTGGCGAGGACATCGTCTCTGCTACGCACCAACACATATTCTGTGACTCGGCTCCTATGTTAGAGAGACGATGGTGTGTAGAAGCAGGACTCGGATTCATCGGCAAAAACCACCAATTGATTCATCCTACTTTGGGAAGCATGGTACATCCTGGAGAGATTGTTATTAATCAATCCCCCCTCACCAACAACCCATCTGCAATAGCCCCTCTTCCCTCAGCCATTGCCCACTCCTGCGCCGACTGTCGTCTATGCTTAGACGCTTGCCCCACGGGAGCCTTACGAAACGAGAAGTGGGATGCACGCCAATGCGTAGCATACGAGACACACCATTGTTTAGTTTGTCAAGAAATTTGTCCATACAATACACTGCATATTGTATGATGTAGAAATAGATTAATTGTTAATTATTGATGATAATGAAAAATCTTAAACTCGGAATTGCGTCAGACCACGCAGGATTTGCACTCAAACAGACCGTTATAGCTTGGCTCAAAGAGCAAGGCGTACAAGTAACCGACTATGGCTGTCCTTCTACCGATAGTTGCGACTACCCCGACTTTGCACACCCTATGGCCAGCTCTGTAGAAACAGGAGTAAACGATATGGGTATCGCCATTTGCTCAACGGGCAACGGTATCACCATGACCTGTAACCATCATCAAGGAGTTCGTGCTGCTCTCTGTTGGGATGAACCTCTGGCTCGTTTGGCTCGCCAACACAATAATGCTAATATTATCGGTCTGCCTGCAAACTATATCTCACAAGAGAAAGCTCTCGAATTGGTGAAGATATTCCTGACAACCGAGTTTGAAGGCGGTCGTCACGAACGTCGTGTCAATAAGATTCCTTGTTAGTAGAGTCGCCAATCAACTATGTTGTTGGTGGAGTTGCGCACTATCCCTCATCGGGGTGGTGCGCGTGAAGCATTTGCCTACGTTTGTCAGCATAGAGCCTGCTAACTACTGCCAACTCCGTTGTCCCGCCTGCCCCGTAGGGCAACGCACTGCGACTAATACGCACCACAAGGCACATAACATGGACTGGGATACCTATCTGCGTATCCTCAAGCAGGTGCAAGCCACGGCACATACTATCCAGTTTTACTTTCAGGGCGAACCCTTGCTCAATCCACTCTTACCAAGGATGATTGCGCGTGCACACGAGGTCGGACTCTTCACTATCGTGTCCACTAACGCACAAGCTTTAACCCACACCTTGGCACAAGAACTGGTCAAGAGTGGTCTCAACCGTATCATTGTGTCTATAGATGGTTTCTCGGAGGAGTCGTATGCGGCTTATCGCGTAGGAGGCGACCTGCATCGTGCCTTGGAGGGTTTGCAGCTCCTGCGTGAGGCAAAAGCAGAATACGGTTCGAGTATCTGCATTGAACTGCAAGTGCTTCGCCTGCGCAGCAACGAACACGAGTGGGAGTGGATCAAGCGTCACTATAAGTCCTTGGGTGCCACGCGCTTGGTGTTTAAGACGGCACAACTCTATGATTATCAGCATGGACATCCGCTGCTGCCAACCGATGAGCGATACTCGAGATACAAGAAAGGTGAGGATGGAACATACCATTTGGCAAGACCCCGCAGGAGGAGTTGCTACCGCCTATGGTCGGGTTGCGTGGTGACGACTATGGGTGAGGTCTTACCCTGCTGCTATGATAAGGCAGGCGAATATGCTTTCGGCTCGCTCATGGAGCAGAACATAGAGCAGATTTGGCATAACAAAAATGCCGACGATTTTCGTCGGCAAGTCTTGCTCAATAGACACGCTATTCCTATCTGTCAAGAGTGTTACTACTAATCACTCGGTAGCAGTTGCTGGCGCAGCACTGAGATATTTTCGCTCGTAATGGGCTATCTGATTGCGGGCAGTATTTCCCATCTGCTCCAAACGCAAAATATCCTTCATCAGGAATCCCAATTGGTATGTCGCCGAGAGTGCTTCTTTCTCCTTATCGTTGAGATAATATACCCATGTATGTGTAGGCTTAATGCCTGCTCCATGTACGCGAACGCGGTCGCTATAGTGGGCACTAATGAAGTTGAGCAGTTGCAAGGCACTTTCATCTTCCAGCGTCATAATCTCGTGCCATCCTTCCACTTCAAAAGCGTGATTACTACCCGAGAAGCGCAGCTCTTCGCCTTGCGCAGATAGGGTCACATGCTGCTGATTCACTTGGTGCGAACCATAGTAATAACTCTTGACGATTGTTTGACGATCATCTCGCACGTATGCTTGCAGGAAATTACGCGCAGTGTTACTACCCGTATTCAGCAATCGGTGCACATAACGCCCCTTATCTTCGTATTGCTCGTCCTTCTCGTACTTGAATTGCTTGAGCACTTTGTCCGACTGCTCTAATAGTGGGGGAAGCATACTATCTGCGTATGCCAAGGTGCGTTGGGCTTCCAGATAGGTGATACTATCTCCCAATGCTTTTGCTACGCGGCGTTGTGCTACTTCACGTGGATAGGTGGCATGCAGCGAATCCATCACTATACGCGCCTGTCGCCATTGTCCATTATCGACCAATGCTTGCGCTTCTTGCACTAACATCTGTGCACGCTCGGTATCAGAGGGCGCACAGCCTACTATCAATAGGGTACATACTAAGAGAAAGAGAATCTTGGTTTTCATATCACTAATCTTATCAAATTTCGCTGCAAAATTACTATTTTTTTCTCAATCTACCAAAAAATGTGCTACTTAACTAAAATTATATGTTATATTTTGCGTTTTTCAAAAAAAAAGTGTACCTTTGCAGGATTTTTGTTGATTATGCTACGCATACTCGGCAGAAATGGATAGATAATAACTAATAATACAATACAACTATGTCAAAAGCATTACTTATGATTCTCGACGGCTGGGGAATCGGAAACAAAACGAAAGCCGACGCTATCTCTTGCACCCCAACTCCACATTGGGATGCTCTCCTTAAGAAATATCCTCACAGCCAACTTCAAGCGAGTGGCGAAAACGTGGGTTTGCCAGATGGTCAAATGGGTAACTCTGAAGTAGGTCACCTCAATATAGGTGCGGGTCGCGTAGTATATCAAGACCTTGTGAAGATTAATCGCGCTTGCAAGGATGGCAGTATCCTCCAAAACCCAGAGATTCAATCTGCTTTCGGGTATGCCAAAGAGACTGGCAAGAAACTTCATATCATGGGTCTTACCTCTAATGGAGGTGTGCACTCTTCTTTCGACCACCTCTTCTATCTCACCCAAATCGCTAAGACCTACGGGTTGGACGGACAAACCTTCATTCACTGTTTCATGGACGGTCGTGACACTGACCCTAAGTCTGGTCTCGGATTCATTGAGCAATTGGAGGCACACTTGGCTGAGACCTGCGGTGAGATTGCTACTATCCAAGGTCGTTTCTACGTGATGGATCGCGACAAACGCTGGGAGCGCGTGAAGGTGGCATACGACTGCCTTGTGAACGGCGAAGGCAAACACGCTGAGAATATGGTACAAGCCATGCAAGAGAGCTACGACGAGGGCGTAACCGATGAGTTTGTAAAACCTATCGTACATGTTCGTGACGGCAAACCACTCGCACAGATCGAGGAAGGCGATGTAGTTATCTTCTTCAACTACCGCAACGACCGCGCGAAAGAGATTACCATCGTGCTCACCCAACAAGACATGCCAGAGCATGGTATGCAAATCATTCCTAATCTCCAATACTACTGCATGACCCCATACGACTCTTCTTTCCAAGGCTTGCACGTGCTCTTCCCAAAAGAGAATGTGACCAACACCATGGGCGAGATTGTGAGCAACGCGGGTCTCAAGCAACTACGAATCGCTGAGACAGAGAAGTTCGCACACGTAACTTTCTTCTTCAACGGTGGTCGCGAGGCAGAGTATCCAGGCGAGGAGCGTATCCTCATCCCTTCACCTAAGGTGGCTACCTACGATCTCCAACCAGAGATGTCGGCTCCTGAAGTGACCGAGGCACTCTGCGAGGCACTTGATACACAGAAGTACGACTATATTACCCTCAACTTCGCTAATGGCGATATGGTAGGTCATACCGGTATCTATGAGGCGATTGAGAAAGCTGTCAAGACAATCGACGAATGTGTGGATAAAGTGGTGAATACCGCTCTCAAGAATGACTACGAGATCATTATCATTGCCGACCACGGTAACTGCGACAATGCTATCAACGCCGACGGTTCACCTAACACCGCGCACTCTCTCAATCCTGTGCCATTCGTGTATGTGAGCAAAGATCATACCGATGCTCAACTCGAAGATGGTATCCTCGCAGACGTAGCTCCATCACTCTGCCACCTTCTCGGAATTGAGCAGCCAAAAGAAATGACCGGTCACAACTTGATTAAGAATTAAGAATTATGGCACTTCAGTGTGGTATTGTAGGACTACCTAATGTAGGCAAATCGACCCTCTTCAACTGCTTGAGTAACGCCAAGGCACAATCGGCGAACTTCCCATTCTGCACGATTGAGCCCAACGTAGGCGTTATCACTGTGCCCGATGAGCGACTCATCAAGCTTGGCGAACTATGCAAACCCGAACGCGGCGTTATCCCAACCACCGTGGAAATCGTGGATATTGCAGGATTGGTCAAGGGTGCAAGCAAGGGCGAAGGACTGGGTAATAAGTTCCTCGCGAATATTCGTGAGACAGATGCCATTATTCATGTGCTCCGTTGTTTCGACGATGAGAATGTGGTACATGTGGACGGTTCTGTGGATCCTATCCGCGACAAAGATATTATTGATGCAGAGCTCCAACTCAAAGACCTCGAGACGGTGGAGTCTCGTATCCAAAAGATTGAGAAACAAGTGCGTGTCGGAGGCGACAAGCAAGCCAAGGTGGCACTCGATGTGTTGCTCAAATACCGCGATGCACTCTCGCAAGGCAAGTCCGCTCGTACTGTGGAACTCATCAATAAAGATGAAGAACAAGTAGCCAAAGAGACCATGCTTCTCACCAGCAAACCTGTGCTCTATGTCTGCAACGTGGACGAGAACTCCGCGGTCAATGGCAATGCTTATGTGGAACAAGTGCGTGAAGCAGTTAAGGATGAGAATGCACAAGTGCTTATCGTGGCAGCCAAGATCGAAAGCGAGATTGCTGAACTCGAGACCTATGAGGAACGCCAGATGTTCCTCGACGAAATAGGACTTTCGGAGTCTGGTGTCAGTCGTCTCATCAAGGCTGCTTACGCCCTGCTCGAACTCCGCACTTTCCTAACCGCAGGTAGCGATGAAGTACGTGCTTGGACCTTCAAAGCGGGTAGCAAAGCACCTCAATGTGCAGGTGTCATTCATTCCGACTTTGAGCGTGGCTTCATTCGTGCAGAGGTAATAAAGTACGAAGATTATATCGCACTCGGTGGTGAATCGGCTTGCCGTCAAGCAGGCAAACTTGGCATTGAGGGTAAGGAATATGTGGTGCAAGATGGTGACATCATGCACTTCCTGTTTAACGTGTAATACAGACCGCGCTTTGCGCTGAGAGATATTAGACCGTGCGAAGCACTGTTAGAACGCCCTTCGGGCTGTGAGAAACAAGAGTCTAACAACAAACGAAGTGAGTGGTCTAACAACGTAGTGGTCTAACTTCTAACAGCAAAGCGTTCTAAAGATATAACAATGTTCGATTTTCTAAATAACTGGCTCAGCACAGGCGGCTTCTGGGTGGCTATTCCGCTCATTATCTTGGGCTGTGCAGCACTCATTAAGGGTGCTGACTTCCTCGTAGATGGTGCTTCTGCCTTGGCGAAGAAATACGGTGTGAGCGATATTGTCATTGGTCTTACCGTAGTGGCTTTTGGCACCAGTATGCCCGAGTTTGTGGTGAACATGGTGGCTGTGGGACAGGGAAGCACGGAGATTGCTATCACCAATGTGTTGGGTAGTAATATCATCAATATCTTCGTGATATTGGGCTTCACGGCACTGATTTTCCCGATTTCATCGCAAAAGTCCACGCGCCGCTTTGATATACCATTCAGTCTTCTGGCTGCTCTACTCGTATTGCTCTTTGCGGTATATAACAGCCCATCGTGGTTGCAAATAGAGCATATCTTCAACGTGAATATCGCAGACCCAAGTCTCCGCGATTGGGGTTCCGTACAAATGGGACAAGGCAATGGCGGTTTCATTTCAGGTGTGGGTGGTAGTATCTTGCTCATCTTCTTTCTAATATTCCTCTGGCATAATTTCAAGGGAATCGGTACTGCATCACAAGTGGAGAGCAATGAGGATTACAAACCTATGTCCGTTCAACGTGCATTATCGTTGATTATCGGTGGTTTAATTGGTTTGGTTGTGGGTGGCGAAGTGATTGTGAAGAGTGCTACGAGCATTGCTCAATCCTTAGGCGTAAGTGATGCTATTATCGGTTTGACAGTGGTAGCATTGGGCACATCTTTACCCGAACTGGCAACCTCTTGCATGGCTGCTTTCAAAAAGAACTGCGATATTGCATTAGGCAATGTGGTAGGTAGTAATATCTTCAATATCTTCTTCATCCTTGGTACGAGTGCATGTGTAAAAGCATTGCCTGGCTACCATGGATTAGAAACCGATGCCCTGATGGCAGCTTTAGGTAGTATCTTTGTTATGCTATTCGTTTATTTCACCAAGAGACATGAGATTAAGCGTTGGCATGGAGCCATTCTCCTGCTCACCTACGCTGCTTACCTCACCTATCGCATTCTGACGTTGTAACCCTGCTTTTATATTCGAGTCTTATAAACTTTAATCTTTAAACTTTCAACTCTATATGTCAAAGATTCAACTCCCAGAGAATGCTGCTCGTCCACTCAAACCAGGCGAGAAGTACGAACCTATTCTCAAACCCCAAAATCAGTATCCTGAGATTACGCCTTATAGCGTTATCATGGGTGTCGTGATGGCTATCATTTTCTCGGCTGCTGCCGCTTACCTTGGTCTCAAAGTAGGTCAGGTCTTTGAAGCAGCTATTCCTATCGCTATTATCGCTGTAGGTCTCTCCTCTGCCATGAAGCGCAAGAACGCCCTTGGCGAGAATGTCATTATCCAGTCTATTGGTGCCAGTAGCGGTGTGATTGTAGCAGGTGCTATCTTCACCTTGCCAGCATTGTATATCTTGCAAGCCAAGTACCCTGACATTACCGTTACGTTCATGCAAGTGTTCCTTTCGTCCTTGCTCGGTGGCTGCCTTGGTATTCTTTTTCTTATTCCTTTCCGCAAATACTTCGTACAAGAGAAACACGGCGAATATCCATTCCCAGAGGCGACTGCAACTACGCAGGTACTCGTTTCTGGCGAGGGTGGTGGCAACCAAGCCAAACCCCTTATATGGGCTGCGGGTATAGGTGGTCTCTATGATTTTGCTGTTTCCACTTTTGGTCTTTGGACAGAGCAACTCTCTACTCGCATGATGGGGTGGGGTGAGGCTTTGGCAGCTAAGTTCAAATTAGTATTCTCCATCAACACCTCTGCTGCGGTGCTCGGTCTTGGTTATATCATTGGTCTGAAGTATGCAGCCGTTATCTGTGCCGGTTCGTTCTTTGTTTGGTGGGTATTGCTCCCACTCCTCGGCAGTGTGTCTGGCATGCAAGCAATGGATCCACAAAACCTCTTCCTCGATTATGGTCGCAATATCGGTATTGGCGCCATTGCTATGGCAGGTCTTATCGGTATTGTTAAGAGCTGGGGCGTTATCAAATCTGCCGTTGGATTGGCAGGCAAGGAGCTTGGCGGTAAAGGTAAACAAGTCATTGAGGCATCGCTCCGCACCGAGAAGGATCTGAGCATGAAGTTCATCGTTTTGGCTATTGCTGTAGCATTGCTCATCACCCTCGTATTCTTCTGGCTGGGTGTGCTTGGCAATCTCTGGCAGGCTCTTGTAGCCTTCTTGGTGGTAGCAGTCATTGCTTTCCTCTTCACGACTGTGGCTGCCAATGCTATCGCTATCGTGGGTAGCAACCCTGTTAGCGGTATGACGCTTATGACCCTTATCATCGCTTCGGTTATCTTCGTGGCAGTGGGTATGAAGGGTTCAAGTGGCATGGTTGGCGCTATGGTGATTGGCGGTGTTGTTTGTACGGCATTGTCTATGGCAGGCGGTTTCATCACTGACCTCAAGATAGGTTACTGGATTGGTACCAGCCCATACAAACAAGAGACATGGAAGTTCCTTGGTACTTTGGTCAGTGCTGCTACTGTCGGTGGTGTGATGATTATTCTCAATAAGACATACGGTTTCGTAGGTGAGAACGCGCTTGTAGCTCCTCAAGCCAACGCGATGGCTGCGGTCATCGAACCACTGATGAGTGGTCAAGGTGCACCTTGGATGCTCTATTTCGCAGGTGCTGCTTTGGCATTGATACTTAACTTTATGGGTGTACCTGTTTTGGCATTTGCCTTGGGTATGTTTATCCCATTGAGTTTGAATACCCCATTGCTTGTGGGTGGAGCTATCTCATGGCTCGTTAGTCGCAAGCGCGAGAAGGACGGTGAGAAAGCTGAGGAGTTGGCGCAAGCTCGCAACGAGAAGGGTACGCTCATCGCTTCTGGTTTCATTGCTGGTGGTGCGTTGATGGGTGTAGTGAGTGCGCTCATTAAGTTCTGCGGTGTAGAGTGCTACCTCACAGACTGGGCAGTTGGCAACGGCGCTGCTATTGTAGGCGTTGTGGCATATATTGCGCTGATTGTCTATTTCATCTGTGCTAGCAAGAAGACCGCAAAATAACCTTCCCATGAGATCGCATAGCTGTCTGATACTCCTTCTGCTGGTGCTTGCTACTTCGTGCAAGAACACCATCAGCGAACAGATTTTTCCTCAGTTCCACATCGTCATGCAGACTAAGGGTCCTGACTTAGGTTACCATCCGCAGTCTGGTGTCACTATTCTCTATCAAGACGGCTATGCCTTCAAGGATCTTAATCGCAACGGACAGTTAGACATCTACGAGGATTGGCGACAGACACCCGAGCAGCGTGCATACGACCTGGCGCAGCAGATTAGCATAGAGCAGATAGCGGGACTCATGCTTTATAGCCCACATGTAGTGGTCAACGATAGTCTGCCTTCTGCGCAAATCCGCTCGTGCCTCTTGCAGGATCAGATGCGGCATATCTTGGTCACTAAGGTCAAGAATGCCTACACTGCTGCTTTGTGGCACAATAACCTGCAAGCCATTGCTGAAGCGCAACCTTTTAGTATTCCGACCAATAATAGTTCGGATCCCCGCAACTATACCGAAGCGGATGGCGAGTTTAATGCGGGTTCGGGTGGCGACATTTCGCAATGGCCACGAGAGATAGGTCTGGCAGCAACTTTTGATATGGATATTATCCGTCGTCATGCGGAGATTGCTTCTATTGAGTATCGAGCATTGGGTATTACCACAACGCTCTCGCCACAGATTGATCTCTCTACCGATCCGCGTTGGCGACGTTTCTATGGCACTTTCTCCGAGGATGCAGACCTCTGCATCGATATTGCGCGTGTCTATACCGATGCGTTCCAAACCACTCCTGGTAGCCCTACTGGTTGGGGCAATCAGAGTGTCAACTGCATGGCCAAGCACTGGCCAGGAGGCGGAACAGGCGAAGCAGGACGAGACGCGCACTACTGCTTTGGGCAGTATGGCGTTTATCCAGGTGATAATTTCGAACAACACCTCTTGCCTTTCACGCAGGGGGCACTGCGGTTGGATGGACCTACGGGCTCTGCCGCGGCTATCATGCCTTACTATACCATCTCCTACGGTATTGACCCTTCGGGCGAGAATGTGGCGAATGGTTTTAGTCGGTATATCATCACCGACCTGCTGCGAGAGAAATATGGTTTCAATGGTGTGGTTTGTACCGATTGGGTTATTACTGCAGATAATCCTCGTGTAGAAACCATGAATGGCAAACCTTGGGGCGTGGAACATCTCACCGTGGAGGAACGCCATTTCCAAGCAATCTATGCTGGCTGTGACCAGTTCGGTGGTAACAACGATAAGGAGCCTATCTTAGCTGCTTATCAGATCTGGTGCGAGCGCTTTGGTGAGGCAAGTGCTGAGCAACGCTTCCGCGCTTCGGCGGAGCGATTGTTGCTCAATTTCTTCCGAGTGGGTGTGTTCGAAAACCCATACGTGGATCCTGTGCATACTGCTAAGGTGGTGGGTTGCGAGGAGTTTGTAGCTGAAGGCTACGATGCGCAACTCAAGTCGATTGTCATGCTCAAGAACCACCAACAGGTGTTGCCTATAGCGAAAGGGGCGAAAGTATATTTCCCCAAGCGTTACTACCCTGCGTCTATCGCTTTCTTTGGTCGTAACCAGCCTGCTATTCCGCATTACGATTGGCAGATTGATACGGCTGTGGTCAATCAATACTATCAGTTCACGGATGACCCGAATGAGGCAGATTTTGCATTGCTCTATATCTATACGCCAGAAGGCAACTGGGGATATTCGGAGAAGGATGTCCAACAGGGTGGAACGGGCTATGTACCTATCAGCTTGCAGTACGAGGATTATACGGCTACTCAGTCGCGCAGCGTCAGCATAGCAGGTGGCGATAGTAAGGAGTCTTTCACCAATCGTAGTTACTTGGGCAAGAGCGATTACTCGTATAATCGTCAGGATATGTTGCAAGTTATTGAGACGAAGAAGTTGATGGGGGACAAACCTGTGATTGTGCTCTTGCAAGCAGCTCGTCCTTTCGTTCCTGCTGAGATCGAACCTTATACCGATGGCCTGTTGCTCGGCTTTGGTATCAAGGACGAGGCGTATCTGGATATTCTCTGTGGCAATGCTGAGCCGTATGGTTTGTTGCCTATGCAACTGCCTAAGGATATGCAGACGGTTGAGTTGCAATTAGAGGATGTAGCAAGAGATATGGAGTGTTATACCGATGCGGATGGTCATACGTATGACTTTGCTTTTGGCTTGAATTGGTCAGGTGTCATCCGCGATGCTCGCGTGCAGAGATACCAGCCGTAAAACTTATATCGCCTGCCCCACATAGATGGGGAATAAGGAGCATGAATATAGAAACCCGCCCACACGGGCGGTTTTCGTATTTGAGAGAGTAGGTGATTAGAAATGTCTCTGGAGCCAGATAGTAAAGAACGGGTCGGACAATATGTACTGCTTTTGTCCCTGCTCGTTGGAAGAATAGGTTATCCAATCTTCTGACAAGAGTTGCTTAATAGCCGATTGTACAGAACTACTTGATGACAGATGATAAATGGGTTTCTAATAGTAGTCATAGCGGTTTTTAATCTAAATCCGCTGCAAAGGTACAATAAATTTTTAATTATGCAAATAAAATTATTCTACTAGCATAATTTTGTTAGCATAATCGTTCTGTTTTCGTGTTAGTATTTAAAAAGGGAACTATATACATGTTGACACTGCAACCCCAAACGACAAGAATTATGTCAATCAACAACAATAACAACATTTCTTTTTCAACAACTTGCAAAGCATCCCAAAAAGCAGGAGGCTTTTTCGGGAACCCCGCCGGCAGTCAAATAGCACCCCATTCGCCCACGAGGCTCATCGGGGACCCCGCACTCCCTGCCGCGCTCAAGGGATATCATGTAAGTGTCAACTGATATATAAATCCCTTTAAAAATACCACCAACCGCCCGAGTGGGGCGGTTGGTGTGAAAGAGATAAATGGGCTTGTACGAAATGCCAAAGGGCTCGTGGAGCGAAACTCTAAAGATACATAATCGAATTAATGATTGGATAGCAAATCTTTGAGAAGTTCGGCTATTTTTTCATCAGATATGTTCGCTATCTCAGATTTATCGTCCAAAATCTTTTGTTACTCTAAATTGTATCATACTAATTCTTGCAAAAAGGTATCCATAGATACTGTTTCTACAGTACCATTTTTGAAGTTTTCAATAGCTTGCTTAGCTTCACAAACAATCTCAGCAGCACGTGTATTTGCTGTGTAACAATGCGTAGTCTTCACTCGTGTTGATAATTATGATAATTACCTAATATCTGTTCAATATGAATAACTTCAGGACAACTATCCCATGTCACTCCACCGCCCATCAAATACCATTTAGAGCGGTCTTTGACAGGAACCTTCTTTATTGAGGGAAACGAAGAAAGAGGAACAATAATCACACGACCATCTTCCAAATTTACAGCCATCTTTCCGCGAATGGGGAAAGATACACATTTGATTTTTGGAATAACATTCCAATACCCTTCTACTTTACACATAGTTATATTAGCGTTTAACGGGGTACGCATCCACACATTGAGTTATTTTCTAAATTGTTGCCATTTTTCAGGAATAGAATACTTTAATTCACCTTGTTGTACTGTATCTTCCATTAAAGCATTTTCAAATTTTCGTAGATTATTACCCAACAGCACAGGTTTACTCCTGTGATGCAACATATTATCTTTCAAATCATTGCTAAAATTAGACGGTGGAAAATAAACCTTAATACCCACTTTAGGGTAATGTTTTTGTATAAATTCTAATGGTGGTATCAAATCACTATCGGCACTTACTAATACGATTTTATCTGTTCTGTTCAACACACAATCTTCAATCATTCGAACAGATATGTTCACATCAGTTTTTTTCTCTTCAGGTTTGTTAATGCTTCCTTTACAAAATGGGCAAACGATAGTTTTTTCTAAGTACTTTCCTCTGATGATTTCAAAAGTCCCCTTATTAAGTAACTTATTTGCATTTAAGAAAGCACTCTGCCTACTATTTTTCTCTGGGCTTAACGGTGAAGCAGTAAAATACACTACCTTCTCCAATTGCTGGTCAGGTCCCAAAAAGCTATCAAAGAGTTTAACTAAATTTATCCAATAGGTGTTAGACCAAGCATTGTCCGCTTTGCGTGTTCTGCGTAGTCCAAAGTAGAAGTTAAAACCATCTACATAAAAAGTTACTCGTGTTTTATTTTCCATGTTACGTCATATTATAAAAATAAGCCACTCGTAAGTGGCTCTTATCCCTACAGGAAAGTAGGGCGATGCTTTAATTTCGGTGCAAAGGTAATACAAAAAAATGAATTGTACAAGTTTTTTTCTGAAAAAGTGACACTTTTTTCTATTTTTTTGTATTTTTGGATGAGTTTTATCAAAATTTATGCCAAAAACATATAACACAACCAACCGCCCTTGTGAGGCGGTTGGTGTAAATGAGGCAAATGGTTCGTAGTGCGATAGCCAAATGGATCGTTGTACGAATGCCAAATGCTGTTAGTACAAATGCCTATAAACTCGTTGTACGAATAATGATGGTTAATGGCAGAGGATTATCCCATGCCACCACCATCGCCAGTACCACTTCCGTACATCATGTCGAAATTACTAATGCCTGTTGGACTAGCCATTAGAACTTTGTCTGCAAGAATCTCAATTGCCTCTGTTTGAGGTGCTACATATACTTTTTTCATGTCAAATACAAATTAATAAGTTAATTAAAACAACTGTTATTCATATTTATTGAAGACAACTTAAACAACGACTGCGCGCGCCAACATTGCGCTTGCAAGGGTGTTTATTAGACTTCCTCACCGCTCGCGAAGTTGGCGAGCGGAAAGGTTGTCTATGTTGTCTTTATCTGATCACTTGTCCTTGTACATTGTACTTAACGCCATCACGGATGATGATGAGTTGGCCGTTCTCGATAACCTTAATAGGAGTTTCTGTTGTGAAGAGGTCTTCAACACCAGTCTCTACGTTCTCGCCAGCTGCTACATAAGCGCGTACCTTAGCAGGGAGAGATTGACCTGAAGTTGTAGTCAACTCGATGAGTGCACGCAAGCCGAGTTTGTTGGTTTGAGCGTTGTACAAGCAGCCATCGTTAGCACCTACATAATATTCGGTTGTACCGTTGGTTTTTGTACCGTCGGTAGCAGTAACAGCTTTGAGGGTTGCTTTGTAGCCATCACCAGAAACGACATTGGTGCCAGCAGAAGCATTCTTAACGGTAACGCCGTTGATGATAACGTGCTCATACTCACTACCCTTAACAGGAACGATGATGTATGGTTGACCCGCTACAATGGTGTTCCACTTGGTAGCCTTGAGGCTCAATTTATCACTAGAATTAGCTGTGATAGAAGTCAATTGGTATGCTTCAGTTCCTTCGCCAAGCCAGTTGGTTGGGATATCGAATGGCAAGCAAATCGTTTGGTATTGACCAGATTTGAATGAGCGCTCTACAACAGCATTGATAGTTTTGCCAGCATAAGCAGTAACGAAATCTGCCCAGTTCTTTTCAGTCAAAGGAGTAGGAGCTACCCATGTGCACTCACTGGTAGGTACATCACCTTGGCAGTTTTTCCAGAATGCTATACATGTATTGAGGTCACCTGCTGTGTTAGGAATGGTGATACCGTGTTCGATTTGGTTCCACATTACTTCATCATCCCAATTGTTTTCTGTACGACTTGGATTCATACGACAGATGATAACATACTCGTGTTTCTTAGCGTTGGCTACTTCGTAAACGCCATCACCATCGCCATCTGTCATGTTTGCCCATGTAGGCTCGGCATCTGCACCAGGACCATTGTTATAGAAGTATGCAGCAAATTGTGCAGCATCAGATGTCCAGTGGAAGCTTGGGTGGAAGTAGAGTGTAGCAGGTTGGTTAGAGAAGTCTTTGATTACGATATCGCCAGTCTTAGTAGCAGTAGCATTAATTGTCTTGTCTGCTTCTTTGAAAGTAATAGTGATAGTATAAAGACCGTCAGCAGTAATACCATCTTTCAATTCCCAGTCGTTATTGTTACCAGGCCATTGACCTTGACCCCAATCGTGATTTTTAACAACTTGGAATTTAATAACAGTATTTTTATATAGTGCAACATTCGTTTTGGTCCACTTGTAGAGTCCACCTTCAAGGGTCATGTCGTTAGCAGTATTAGAAGGATCCCATGTTGTACCAAATGCGGCTTCACTGTCACCAGCAACGGTGTATGTAGGTTTGTTCCATGCTGTAACCTCATCCGATGCGGTCCAAGCTTTGCGGTTAGTATTTCCATTTTCATCTGCTTCGCGCACTTCAGCATAAGCCCAGTCTGCTTTGCATGCGTATTTGTATTCATGTGTTTTCTCTGCACCAGCAACTTCGAGTGTATAGTGTGTAGCATCTACTTTGGTCATTTCTTTGAATGAACTCCAATCCCACTCGCCACAGATATAGCATGCTTCTGTTCCCGCTGGAACGGTTACATTGAAAGTAAGAGAATTGCTTCCTTCTGGTTCAATAGTTGCACCGCACTCTACAACAGTAGCAGTACATTTACCTTCGCCATCTTTGTTCTTTGCTGAAATTTGGAAACATTTATCTTCGGTAATACCTGTGATATTAGCTGTTTGATTTGCGCTACTACTCCAACCTGTTCCGTTAATAAAGATTACATTTACAGAAGTGCCTTCTGGAACCTCTTTAATGGTGTATTTATTCCAGTTACCTTCTTTTTCTGTAGCAACAGGATTTGCGGTTGCAGATATACCATCACCCCAATAGTGGATGCTGATTGTTCCACTGTTCCAAACTTCTGGTGCAACAGCTTTTACCACAATGTCGTGAGTTACAACAGGAACAACCAAAAGTGCTTCAGCCTCTTCTTTGGTGTGCCAACCAGTCTTGCCACCATAGTTGTGGATGTAATATTTACCAGCGGTCCATTCAAGGTCAGTTGTTTTTTGAGAATCGTTATCTTTTTTGTGGAAGAGTAGGTTTGCGTGAGCACCTTGTTGAGCTGTGTATTCGTAAACATCATACTCGCCAATTTTGGTGCCAGTAGCTGTGAGTTGTGTTCCAGGCCATTCGGTTCCCGTTGCATTACCATTCCACAAGTGGAGATATACATCAGACCATTCACCTGTATTGATGAAGTAAACGGTTTCCATTACCTCTTCGTAGTTTGCAACGAGGGTGTAGTCGCTTGAAGCAGATTTAGTAACAACTGTGATAGTTGCATCGTTTTCAGTACCCGCTTTGAGGGTCATACCAACACCAACAGTCCAGCCTGTAAAGTTGTATCCTGTAACGGTAGGAGCAGTGAAAGATTTCTCAGTTTCAACGCCCACTTGCTCTGTAATAGAAGCAGTAACATCTGTAGTGCCGCACTTATAAGAAACGGTTACAGGGTGAGTTTCTTCTGCTGTTTGAATAAAACGAGCGTAAACGGTTACTGCTGCGGAAACGGTGTAAGAAGTGATCTTATTGCCATTTGCATCGTACCAACCCTCGAATACATAACCATCAAGAATATTGGTGCAAGAAAGAGTTACCTTTGCTGAATATGCAGCAGAAACAGTTGCAGAAACAGTGGTGCTTTCTTTTGCGAGAGAAGCAGATGCAGCAGAAACGGCAGTTGAAGAAGTTGTCATTGCATACGTTGATGCAGTAAGGTCAGCAGGAACCACAGTTGCATCTACCCAATTTGAGCCATCCTTGAGTTGCACTTTGATTGTTTGAGTGCGGTTGATAGCCTTCGTTCGATCAGATGCATCGCTACTTTTCGAACCAGCTGTAGTAAAGAGATGGTATTTTTTTATTGCAGTTGTGAAAGTATTTGTAGAGTGATTTGCCCATTGCTTACGGTTAGCGGGCTTACTACTATCACCATTTCCTTCTCCTCCCCAATCTTTGCCATCAATAAATGCATATTGTGTGTATCCTCCCCATGACTCTGTCTTCCAGTAATACAAATTTGTATTAGAGATTTCAGTCATGTTGTAACCAATGGAATAGGTATCATGTCCTATCAAAAAAGAAACATTAGACCAATCACTTGGTTTCTCAAAATAAATGTAATAGTTCGCAGTCAAATCTGCTGCCCATGCACTTGTCGCACACAGGATAGCTGCGAAAAATAAAAAGATTGATTTTTTCATAAAAATTTGATTTATAAGATTAAAAATTAATATATTAGTTTCAATTGTTTCGACGTTTTAATGTTCTAATGGGTGGTGGTGTGAACCACGTTATACCCAAAGTATCTGTTTCTCTTAATGTTTCCTCGGTTGTCAGTTGATGAGGTTCCGATGAGGTTCCAATCAGGTTCCGATGAGCTTCCGATGGAGATAAGGGGCGGGTCGGGGGCGGACCATTGGCAATACGTAGGCCCCTAGCGCTGCACGCAAGGTGATTAATAATATACACAAAAGCAGATGCCGCGGCAAAAAGCCACGACAACGCGCGAAATATCTTGTCTGAGGGATTATCTAATACGCTGACACGCAAATACCCCCCCCAGTTTTGGAGGGCAGAAAGCGAAGATTCTATGTAGGGTGTGCGGGGCATGAGGGGTGGGTAGTTATTTAGTATTGAAAATTAAATCTAAGCCTTGTTTTCTGTAAAAAGGGAAACGAGTGTCGCACGAAATAAGTGGCATTTGTAAGGAAATAGCATGCGAAATAATTACATGATCAGAAGGGTCTTTATGTCCTTGTGCCGTATTGATATTAAGATTAGCATATGTGCGCATGACATTGTTATCTAAAGGTAACACAGCGACATCAAGAGTGTTTGCAATCATATCTAAAAACTCATTACAAGTCTTCCATTTTTTTGTGACAAACCCTTTGTTTTTATACGCAACAATAATTTCACGAACGCTTTCTGCGCTCATGTACAAGAGGTTGGTTTCGTCTTGTAAGATAGAAATGACATCCCTATCTAACTTGCTGTGATCCGTAGCAAAGTAGATAACGGTATTTGTATCCAGTAAATATCTCATGCAAACGCAGGGTCGTTAATAACAATACTACCTTGCGTTTTCAATGATTCGAGCCATCTTTTCGCAATCTTCTTTGGCTCTTTCACTTCTGTTTGTTTTGTCTTCTTCATATCAGATTTGTTAGTATAATCGTTCAGTCAAAAAATGTGCCAATATGTTTATATTTTCGAAACAGCCTGCAAAGTTACACAATTATTTGGAAATGAGCAAATATTTGAGGGGGAAAATTGATTTTTTCCTTAGAAAGGGGGCATTTTGATGGAAAGTGTAGGGTGTAGAGTGTAGGGTGTATCTCCTTACCAACGTTTAACGTATTTTGCACAAATT
Organism: Paludibacteraceae bacterium; assembly: GCA_045639365.1. Lineage (GTDB taxonomy): Bacteria > Bacteroidota > Bacteroidia > Bacteroidales > Paludibacteraceae > Colicola. Next base: position 15,035 of record JAZUCY010000052.1, on the reverse strand, counting down.
ATAATTTGATTGTTTTTACTTTGTTCACAATAAATTGCTTTATGTCTTCCCAAGTGTCATCAACAAACATTCGTGGCATAAACTGATCTTCTGCATCTTCAAAATAGGTTAAGCTTCGTAGCGCACGAAAAACAGAGTGATTGGGGTACTTCTGTTGATAAAAGCCAAGGATTTCCTCTAAAGAATAATGCTGAAGCAACATATACATATCAATAAAATCCTTTTTAGTTCCTCTACCTTCAATAGCATTTACCTTCATCGCAGCAATATCCATAGGAGAAGCCAATCGAACTCCTTCATCCTCAATCATAGGAGTAATCCATTCAAATGGATAATTGACCACATCTACCTTGATATTATCAATAATGTATTGATGGATAATCTTTGTTTCGTTTTCTACTCTAAGCATACCATGTTTACTTAGAATCTCTTGTAGTTCGTATGCATCAATATCAATCTTACCAAACAAATCCAAATCAATTGAAGAACGATGACCATATTGCAATGCCAAGGCAGTTCCACCAACAAGGCGTAACTCACACAACGCTGGCTCCTGCATAAGTGCTTTTAAGAGTTCCAGAGTGTGGGGTTCGATTGTGCGTAATGATAACATCTATAATCTTCTTTCTTGGTATCGGTCATACAGCAGATGTAACTAAGTGCCTCTGGACTAAGTGTACGCAATTTCTTGCACACCTCCGCTATTTGTGTCAACCCGTAATAATCACGAACCAAACACCAATCACTCCACTCGCCTCTTTCTAACACACGCTGAATCACCTGCGCAGGGCATCTGTCTGCGTTAAAATCAGCAGGAGATACATCCCAAAAGAGATGCTGGCTAAAATCGGTTATGTATGGTGCTTGACTCATGTTGTTTTTTGTTTCACTTCGTTTCACGTTTATGGTTCACTTCGTTCACGAAATTGGCTAAAGCGAAATTGGTTTCGCTATCGCTTCACGAATAGTGGCTAAAGCGTTGTTTTTTCTTTCCTAAAATTACTCAAAATTGTAAATTATTCAAAATTAGGGTTTTTCCTTAATTTCTGCAAATTGGCTACAAAGTTACGATTTTTTTCTCACGCGTGCAAGAAAAATAGCATAAAATCTTACTAATTATCTCCGCAAACGATTGCATACAAGAGCGTTCGATATAAAAAGTGTCGAAAAAATAGCTATGCGAGCTACGCCCTCGCATTAAGCGACGCGGTTGTACCTTCGAGGGTACTGATTTTAAACAGGTTGTACCTTCGGACGCCGCCTGTGTATGGGCAGTCTTATTTCGCTATCGCTCAAACGATTGCTCCATACACATTCCCCCGAAGCTACAGTCGCAAAATGCTGGACATTTTCCAATTCGCTCGCAATATTTGCAAAAAAACGGGTTACACCTTTTGCATCCAATCTCCAATACCTCACTTTCAAGCGAGCTTGAGTGAGATATTGAATATTGTATGCAGATAGATAAAATCTATCTTTTTTTGCAAATATTGCTCGCTTTTCTTGCAAATGTGCATTTTTTGTTGTACCTTTGCAGCGAAATTCGATAAGTATGCTCAAAAAGCTACGTAAGACGAAATTATATAAGTAAACTAATGAAAAAGATACAATCAGTAGCTATCTACTGCTCTAGCTCAAACAAAGTGCGCGAGTCCTATATGCAAGCAGCATATCGCTTAGGCGAATTGCTGGCGCAAGCTGGTATTCGTTTGATATACGGTGACGGCGGTATCGGACTAATGGCTGCTGCTGCCGACGGTGCACTCAACGCAGGAGGAGAAGTGTTGGGCATCATACCACAATTCATGGTGGACGCAGGGTGGAATAACCCCCGCAGCACACACACCATCGTCACACAAACCATGCACGAACGCAAAGCAACTATCGTACAAGAAACCAACGCGATGGTAGCATTACCCGGAGGCATTGGCACGTTTGAAGAACTGCTGGAATGTCTGACATGGAAACAATTAGGATTGCACAGCTGTCCCGTAGTCATACTCAATACCGATGGATACTACGACCGTCTATTGGAGTGCTTAGACTATATGATAGACGAACAGATGATGCGACCTATTCACAAAGAAATGTACACCGTTGTAAACGAACCCGAAGAAGTACTACCTGCCATACTGTCCTCCGCTGATTGGGATCCAAATACGCGCCGATTAGCGGCGATTTAAAATGCAAATAACTGAATGGATATCTTACCACATATATCATCGGTGTATGCTAACTCGTGGATGGGTTGGGTGATGTTTGTGTTGTTGGTGTTGATACTATTGGATTCGTCCAAACAGTATAATCTGCTAATGGGCGTGCGTAGTGTGGTGAGTCAAGCAGAGAGAGCATATACTAATTCGAGAGCTTGGGGAAGTGAGATTGGCGTGAGATTGTTTCGTTTGGGCGTAGTGTCTATGGCGGTTTGGATTATTGCCAATAGCCCATCGCCAATAGCCTACGCAAAAATATTGGCATTAGTGGGCGGCGTGTACGCTTTGCAACGATTATTATTGAGGGGAGTAGGACAAGTATTTGTGTCAAGCAAGCAGAGGATTGCGGCCATAGAACAATATAACGGTATCTGCACAATAGCATGCGTGAGCCTATACCCAATACTATTGGTGCTGATGAATGTCACAACGCCAAATTTGGCACAGATATTGTGTGGAATAGTACTAGTCCTGTTTATTGGATTGGTAGTTTGGAAAAGTATCCGATTGTTTTATGTAAACATCTTGTCCATACTATACATTTTGATATATATCATATATTTGGAGATTATCCCAATCGTGGTGATTATCTCATTGGCAAAAAATATATAAGCTTATGAAAAAAATTAAAAATATTCTTATCTCTCAACCTCGCCCTCTCTCCGACCGCAACCCATACGCGGATTTAGAGAGTACGTATGGTTTGCAATGTGACTTTCAACAGCTGATTCGTGTAGAAGGTGTAGGGGTTCGTGAGTTTCGCGATCAGCACATTTATTTTGAAGATTATACAGCTGTCATCGTAAGTTCACGTTTGGGCATTGACCATTATTTTCGTTTGTGCGAAGAATCACGTTTCACCGTTCCTCAAACGATGCACTACTATTGTATTTCAGAAGCGGTAGGTAATTACTTGCAAAAGTATATCCAATACCGCAAACGCAAAGTGTTTGCAGCAGAAAACAACCGCTTTGAAGACCTGCTGCCTGCTATGTTACGCCGTCCGAACGAGAAATACCTTATGGTTATGTCAGACGTACACAACGATGAGGTTATCAACATGTTTGCAGAGAACAACATTCAAGTAAAACCTGCTATCATGTATCGTACCGTAGCCGCTGAATGGCCAACAGATAAACCATTCAACTACGATATGATCGTATTCTTCACCCCATCAGGCGTAGCAGCCCTAAAAAAGAATTTCCCTGACTGGGAACAAGGTGATACCATCATCGCATGTTTTGGTGCAAATACACTCGCAGCAGTAGAAGAGCAAGGTTGGAAAGCAGAGATACAAGCACCTACACAAGAGTGCCCAAGCATCACTACCGCAATTAAGAAATACTTAGAAGCCCAACAAGATTAAGAAGTGACCTTGAGTTGTACCTTCCCAAAATCTGAAAAACTATGTGGTCAGATAGCAATAGACCACCTATATAGCCATGGCAAGCGATTTGTAGCATGGCCATTGCGTGTGACCTATCAGCGTAGCAACGACCAAACACAAGTGCTGATTTGGGCACCTAAGTCGCTATTCAAACATGCAGTGGATCGCAACCATTTGCGCCGACTAATGCGCGAGGCGTATAGACTGAACAAAGAGCTCTTGGGAGAAGGAAAATACCAGATAGCGTTCAACTATATAGACAAAGCCGAGCAACCATACAGCGTGATAGAGAAAGCCATGCGGAAGGCATTAGGGCGCGTAGGGAGTGGGGGATTGGATAAGAAGACAACATAAACAACTTCTGCAGTGCACCCCAAAAATCAGCAGATTTTTCGGGGACCCCGCCGCGCCCAACATTGGCGCTTGCCAAAGAGTTAAGAGCAAAGCAATGACGGTAAAAAGGATCATACGAAAGGTGTTTTTGCTGCCTGTATATTTTTACAGGTATTGCATCTCTCCGCTCACACCACCATCGTGCCGCTACACACCCACATGCAGCCAATACATGGTAGAAGCCGTACTAAAACATGGCATTTTCAAAGGCGGATGGTTAGGCATCAAACGCATCATGCGCTGCCACCCATGGGGAGGAAGCGGATATGATCCAGTGCCATGAGGTGTAGAGTGTAGGGTGTAGAGTGTAAAGTGTAAAGGAAAGAATTATGAGAATAGATATTTTGACTGCGTGTCCTGAGTTATTGGAGTCGCCACTCAACCACTCCATCGTTCAGCGTGCCAAAGACAAAGGTTTGGCAGAAATATATGTACACAACCTGCGTGATTTCACGTTGGATAAACACCGTAAGATAGATGACTATGCTTTTGGCTTTGGTGCAGGCATGGTTCTACAAGTAGAGCCTATTGACCGCGCCATCAGTTATCTCACAAGCCAACGGCATTACGATGAAATCATCTTCACAGCCCCCGATGGCGAACGCTTTACGCAAAAAGAAGCCAATACACTATCACTCAAAGAGAACATCATCATTCTCTGCGGACACTACAAAGGTGTCGATCAACGCGTGCGCGACCATCTCATCACCAAAGAATATACCATTGGTGACTTCGTGCTTACAGGTGGCGAGATGCCTGCGGCTATCATGACCGATGCTATTGTACGCCTATTGCCCGGTGCCATAGGAGACGAGACAAGCGCACTGAGCGACAGCTTTCAAGATGGCCTATTAGAACCAGGCGTATATACTCGCCCTGCGGAATACAAAGGTTGGAAAGTGCCCGATATTCTCCTCTCTGGACATCAAGCAAAAATAGAAGAATGGTTGTACGAAGAATCATTGCGCCACACACGTGAACGCCGACCCGATCTATTAGAGGAATGATTTTAATCGTTCATAGACGTGACAGATAGGGAAACCCATCACATTGAAATAGGAACCCTCCATACGCGTCACACCTACGTAACCGATCCATTCTTGCACACCGTATGCCCCTGCTTTGTCAAGGGGCATATATTTTTCTACATAATAATCTATCTCCTGCTCAGTCAATACTCGGAAAGTGACATCGGTCGAGTCCACCCATTCGTCGTGTTGGATGGTAGAGGATGGTGTAGGGTTGTTTATCCATGTGAAACAAACAGCCGTATATACCTGATGCGTTTGTCCACTCAATTGCCTGAGCATCTGCTTAGCCTCTTCCTTATCGTGTGGCTTGCCCAACATCTGTCCATTAAGCCAAACGATGGTATCCGAAGTAATCAACAAATCGCCTTCGACAAGATTCGCTTCGTACGCGCGCGCCTTAGCGCGCGATATATACAAAGGTATGTCGCCTGCCTGCAAATGCGAAGGAAACGTCTCATCCGCATCAATCGTAATGGCAGTAAAAGGAATGTCCAAACCCGACATCAGTTCGCGGCGACGAGGACTCTGAGAACCAAGGATAATGTTCATAAGTGTAGGATATGGGCTATTGGTTATTGGCTATGGGTGTAAAGTGTAAGGTGTAAAGGCTAAGAACTATAATAAATTTTGTTGAATAACAAAACTATACAGCACGCCCAAAAACATGGCAAACTTGATAACTAATTGTGTGCGGCGATACTCCAATGGTGTCTTAGCAGACCAAAGCAAAACGATAGCACATAGCATAGGTACCATCAGTCCGAAAATAGCATATCGTGTGGACAGGTTCTGCCAATCACAAGGGAAAGGCAATACCACATACACCAAATAAGCAATAAGCACTATCGTAATGAGCAAAATAGCCGATACAATCATCTTGGTGGTCTTCTCACCCCATACAATAGCCGCTGTGCGGCACTCCATTTCGCAATCTCCCTGAATATCCTCTATATCCTTCACCATCTCGCGAGCGAGCGTAATGAGAAAAGCAAAGAGCGCGAAACCACTAATCCATACATACAACTGTCCTACAACAGGAGTATATTGCAACGCTTCACCATACAAGTGTCGCAGACGGTCAGCATTGACAATAGCCACCAACAACGGTACAAGGGCCGACACAAAGGACACAACGATATTACCCACTAACAGTTGGCGTTTGTAACTCGCAGAGTAAAACCACAACAGTCCAGGAATAACGATATATATCATTGCCAATGTCCAACTATATGACCACCACGCAACCGCCAAACCCATACCCACGCCTACTACCGTCAAGGCTTGGAAGAGATGCATAGCACCATCGCGCGAGATATGGCGAGTGACTACCATGTCGTCTGGACGATTGATACGGTCTATCTTCACATCAAAATAATCATTGATGACATAGCCACCTGCGGCGACAAGCACAGTGCCCAAAATAAGCAAAGTAAGCACCCACCAAGGCATCTGTTCACCCAACTGCGACAATTCAAGCAGAGGAGTAGCTACCCACTTCTCCATCACGTATAGCAAAATGGCTACAAAAGCCAAATTGCCAATACGCAATAATTGGAGAAAAGGTTTTATTTTTGCTGCTAATGCTTTCACAAACAATTCTTAATAAAATACTTAATTCTTAATTTTCAATACCACTCCCTTCCACGCAGGCAACGTGAGACACACAGGTGTATGTGGAGAGAAAGGAAATGTATATTCGTTGCCGGTAAGCAAGTCCGTAGCAGTAACAGGCGCATGCTCGGCTTGCTGCAAATGCTCAAATGCCTCTTGCGGAATACGCACTTGTATATCCGTTTGATGGTCATCGAAATTCAAGACCACCAATAGGGTTTGCTGCTTATATTTGCGAATATAGGCATAGTGCTCATGCTTATTAAAGCCTTCTCCTTGAGCATATACCAGATCGTACATCTCACCTTGTGTAATAGCTTTCTCCGTACGCGCAATACGCAGCAGTTGGCGATAGAAAGAGCGAAGCGTTTGTTGCTCCTCTGTGAGTCCTGCGCCATCAAACTTACCACCATTAGCCCATGCTTGCAGCGACTTGATACCCCAATAGTCAAATATCGTGGTCTTGCCGTCCATACCCGAGAAGCCTTCGGCATCCATACCTTTCTCACCCAATTCTTGACCTGCATAAATCATCACAGGATTGGTACCCAAGGTAGCAGCGACAATCATCGCTGGTTCAGCACACATACCACGTCCGCAGAAGAAACCACTAGCAATACGTTGCTCATCGTGATTCTCCAAGAAATATAGCATGTGTTCACGAATATCGTCCACCGATTGCCATTGCTGCGTAATACCTTCTGCCGCCCAATTCTTGCTTGTTACACCACGTAAGTAGTCATACATACCCACCTTATCATACAGATAATCGAAACCTGCGGATATATAACCACGATAGAGGTCAGGATTATATACTTCGGCAATAAAAAGCAACCCAGGGTATTGCTCCTTTACTTGTGCGATAGCCCATGTCCAGAAAGCCTGTGGTACCATCTCTGCCATATCGCAGCGGAAACCGTCAATGCCTTTTCCAGCCCAAAAGAGCAAGATATGCAACATCTTATGCCATGTGTCGGGGATAGGGTCAAACTGCTGCTCACCACCATTTTGGTAGAACACGCCGTAATTCAGTTTGACAGTCTCATACCAGTCATCCTTAGACGGACGAGCCGTGAAACAGTCGTTACCCGTAGCGCGAGCAGGCGATTCGCTATAACCTTGCAAATCAAACGAAGGCGCAAAAGGCTCGTGCATATAGTAGAAATTGTTCAGCGGAGAGAATGCCCACGCAGGATTATCGCTAGCACCTAAATCCACTACACCTTTAGGCTTGCACGTAGAGTGATACTCACGTGCCACATGGTTAGGGACAAAGTCAATGATCACGCGCAGATTGGCAGCATGGCTGCGCTCAACAAGTTCTGTAAACTCTTGCATGCGGCGACGCTTATCCTCACACAAATCAGGATCTATATCGTAGTAATCGGTGATAGCGTATGGACTACCAGCCTTACCTTTAACAATGGAAGGAGTATTGTATTGCGCGGTGGCATGGCGAATGACACCCGTGTACCACACGTGCGTTGCGCCCAAGTCGCGGATAGCGCGCAGGGCTTTGGGGGTAATGGCATTCAACGTGCCACAACCATTTTCTTGCAGCGTACCATTCGATTTGCGTGTCTCGTTGTAGTTGGCAAAAGTACGCGGTAATAATTGATAAATAATTGGTTTCAAGGTTCAGTGCGTATTTACATGGGGAAGCCACAGGCGTGGCTTTCCCATCTTAATTCATAACTCAAAATTCTTAATTAACAAAGTGCTTGGGTGTCAGATGCAATCATCCATTCCTCATCGGTAGGAATGACACATACAGTCACCTTGCTATTTGGGGTAGAGAGAACAGCTTCTTCACCACGAACGGCATTCTTCTGCTCATCAAATTCTATACCAAGATAAGTCAATCCCTTGATAATCTCACCACGGATATAAGCATCGTTCTCGCCAATACCACCCGTAAAGACAAGGATATCCACACCATTCAAGGCTGCAGCGTATGCACCGATGTATTTCTTCACACGATAAATGAACATACGGCGAGCAAGATCAGCGCGCTCGTTGCCTTCTTTCACAGCATTGTCAATATCACGCGCATCACTGGACACACCACTCACACCCATCAAGCCCGATTTCTTGTTCACCAAGTTGGCAAAATCGGCTGTGCTGAGGTTCTCTTTATCCATAATATAGGTAGCAGCACCCAAATCCAAGTCACCCGAACGAGTACCCATCATCAATCCCTCAACAGGAGTCAGACCCATAGATGTATCCATAGACTTGCCATCGCAGACAGCGGTACAACTACCACCATTACCAATATGCGCAGTAATGATCTTCTTACCCGCAGGATCCACGCCCAAGAACTCACACACGCGAGCCGATACATAGCGGTGTGAAGTACCGTGGAAACCATAACGACGGATAGCATACTTCTCATACAGTTCGTATGGCAAAGCATACATATACGCCTCATCTGGCATTGTTTGATGGAAAGCAGTGTCGAACACAGCCACTTGTGGCACGCTTGGGAGGGTCTGCTCAATAGCCTCGATACCTTTGAGGTTAGCAGGGTTGTGCAATGGTGCAAGTTCAATACATTTCACAATCATCTCCTTCACTTCTGGGGTGATGACAACCGACTGATTAAATTTCTCGCCGCCATGTACCACGCGGTGACCTACTGCGTTAATCTCATCCAATGATTTTAAGCAACCTATCTTCTCGTCAATCAGACTATTGAGGATAAGCTGAATACCTACGGTATGCTCAGGCATTGCTTGTTCAATCTTCACTTTCTCGCCATTAGGCAATTTCACTTGCAAGAAAGAGTCTGGCAAACCGATTTTCTCTACACCACCCTGTGCCAATACGGCGCGGGTTTCCATATCAAAAAGTTTGTACTTGATACTGCTACTTCCGCAGTTAAGAACTAAAATCTTCATATCTTATATTGTGTTTTTATGGTTATACTTGTCTTTAAACTTAACACTATTTCATACCTATAGCTTGATTAGCAGTGATGATGACCATTTGTACAATGTCTTGCACCTTGCAACCACGGCTAAGATCATTCACAGGAGCCGCTATACCTTGGAGGATTGGACCTACTGCATCGGCACCTGAGAAACGCTCCACCAACTTATAGCCAATGTTTCCTGCCTGCAAGTCAGGGAACACCAATACGTTTGCCTTGCCCGCTACTGCCGAGCCTGGTGCTTTTTGTGCGCCAACACTCTCCACAAGTGCTGCATCGAGTTGCAATTCGCCATCGAGTGCCAAATCAGGCGCCATCTCGTGTGCAATACGTGTAGCTTCGGTCACTTTGTCCACCAATTCGTGCTTTGCGCTACCTTTACTAGAAAAACTGAGCATAGCCACGCGTGGCTCTATGCCACCCAATGCTTTGGCAGTCTCAGCTGTAGTCACTGCAATCTCAGCCAACTCCTGTGCGTTTGGACAAGGGTTTACTGCGCAGTCAGCAAACACAAGGAATCCACCTTCACCCAAGTGAGTTGCAGGAGTGAACATAAGGAACGCACCCGATACGATGTGTACGCCCGGACGGGTTTTCAGAATCTGGAATGCAGGACGAATAGTGTCAGCCGTAGTGCCACGAGCACCAGCCAACTCACCATCAGCATCGCCATTCTTAATCATAAGGCAACCCAAGTAGAGTGGATCTTTGACTTTTTCTGTGGCTTGCTCAATAGTCATGCCTTTGGCCTTGCGAAGCTCGAAGAGCAAATTAGCATATTCGGGCATTTTAGGGTCGGTGAGAGGATCAACCAAGGTCAGGTTTTCGCCTTTGAGTATGTATTCATATCCTTTCTCTTCTGCCATTTGACGGATGATAGTAGGATTACCGATAAGGATAAGGTTAGCCACTTTGTCTTTGAGAAGAATGTTGGCTGCTTCGAGAGTGCGAGGCTCGTCGCCCTCTGGGAGCACAATGCGCTGAGGATTCTCTTGCGCACGTTTGAGCATTTGTTCTAAAATTTTCATATATTTTGTTGTTTATTTATCGGTTTTATTTCTACGAAATACCTCTACGATAGAGAGGTTCTGCCAAAATGGCTACAAAGGTACTACAAAAAATGCACAAAAGCAAGAAAAAACTCACTTAATAGTAAACTTTTTCGCTTTTTTCTTGCATATTTGCATTTTTTGTAGTACCTTTGCAGCCGATTTCAGGGAGAATTGTCCTGAAGCAATACTAGATCGAAACGTTCTTTCGACAAAGGAGGTCCTATAGCTCAGTTGGTTAGTAGCACCTGACTCATAATCAGGGGGTCCTTGGTTCAAGCCCAAGTGGGACCACAAACGAGAGTAGATAATATCTGCTCTCGTTATTTTTTACTCTAACAGATTTTTCGTTACCGCCCGTTAGTGGTGGGCGGTACACTTCTATATATCGATTTGTCTTTGTTAGTAAACGAGAAAAGGGGCTATCATTAGATAGCCCCACAACATATAGTTGATTAAGTGGGAATGCTTACGCGAGACCGTTGGTGTGCAAAGCCAAACCTGATTTCAAGTTAGCAGCTTTGTTACGGTGGATAATATTGCGTTTAGCCAACTTGTCGAGCATAGAACTTACCTTTGGAAGAAGTTGCTCAGCAGCAGCTTTGTCAGTAGTAGCACGCAAAGCGCGAACAGCGTTGCGAGCAGTCTTAGCATAGTAATGGTTGTGGGCTTTACGAGTAGCCGTTTGGCGAATACGCTTCAAAGATGATTTATGATTTGCCATCTTGTTTCAGTAATGTAATTAATTGTTAATTTATTAATGTTATCTGTAGTGCCACGGGGAATCGAACCCCGCTTTAGAGAATGAAAATCTCTTGTCCTAACCGATAGACGATGGCACCTTTTGGCCTTTCAAGGCGAAATCGGGTGCAAAGGTACTACCTTTTTTTGAATTGTGCAAATTTTTTGGAAGAAAAAGCATATTTTTTGCAAAAAAATTGCATATTTGCCAAGAAAGTAGTACCTTTGCATGCTGAAATGAGCAGTTGAACCTTATTTTTGCAAAAAAAGATGAAAATGAAACGAGTATATATGATTATTTGTAGTGCGCTCTTATTGTGCACTCCTATTATGGCACAGACAGAGTTGCGCATGAAGCAACCCGATTTGCACACTACTGAGTTTTTTGACCCTACAGCCAAGAAAGAAGAAGCTCCCTATCAATTCTCTACCAATTGGCGTTTGGAGGCTGGCTATGTACAATGGGAAGAGCGTGTTCTGGATACGGCTGCTGTCTATCAACATGGTATGCGATTGGGTGCAACCATAGATTTTAATTTACCCCACAATTTTAGTGTGCAAACAGGTGCGTTGGCTACATTGACATATGGAGTGAATGACCAACATTGGCACTCAATGAGTGCGGAAGATTCGCAGGTAGAAGCGCTATACCATCATCTCGTGCAATTGCAACTTACCATGCCCGCGCGCGTATACTATAATGTAACCTTATGGAAAAAGCTAAGATTGTTCTTCTATGCTGGTCCACAATTGCAATTAGGTTTGACCAATTATGATATAATCGAAAATAGGACATCTGCCGCCCTGACGACATGGTTGGAAGAGAATAATATCCTAACTACTTCTCACGATCGTTATCTAACAAAAGAACTATATCGCACCAATATCCAATTTGGTTTGGGTGGCGGTATCGAGTGGGATCGCTATCGCTTGCAGTCAGGATATGACTTTGGACTGAACAACCTCACACGCACACCTATTGTGGCAAAGCAGAGAATGAATCAATGGGGATGGATGGTGACATTTAGTTACAAACTATAATCGAAACATAAGAAGGGACTAAGAGAGTCCTACATAACATAAGTACTAACATTTGGGGTGCCTCACGTTGTCAATTGACAGTTGCAAATTGACAATTGATAATTTGGCTGAGATCATACCCATAGAACCTGCACAGGTAATTCTGTAGAGGGAACAAATGAAAAAAACAATCTTCTTGGCAGCTTACGTAGCTGCTTGTGGTGTGGCTTCTGCCAACACCGACACTCTCACTCTCGTTCGTCAACTTGACGAAGTAGTCGTAAACGCGCCTGTGGCGCAAGTCACTAACAACCATGTGGTGCTCGCCAATGAGCAACTTAATCAGAGCAATACGGGGCAGAACCTCCCGTTCTTGCTTTCTGCCACACCTGCACTCGTTGCTACTAGCGATGATGGACTGGGGGTAGGATATACCTATTTTCGTATTCGTGGTACAGACCATACGCGTATCAATATGACGCTCAATGATGTGCCACTCAACGACAGCGAGAGCCAAACGGTCTTTTGGGTCAATATGACCGATATGGCAAGTAGTATATCTTCGCTCAATGTTCAGCGTGGTGTAGGCACTTCCACCAACGGTAGCGCCTCCTTTGGTGCAAGCATTAACATGCAGACAGGTGATGGCTCACAGAGCGGTAGTGTCCCTATGGGAGGCTATACATCTTCGAGCAGTGATCGCAGTTATGCTACCATATCCTTCAATGGGGGTATGTACAATACCTTCCGCGAGATGGTCAATGCCCATATAGTGCTACCTCATCAATGGCGCGCCAATGCGCGTTTCTCCAAGGTCAATTCCGATGGATTCCTTTACCGAACAGCCTCCGATCTCTACTCCTACTACGGCGACTTAGGCTGGTATGGAGCTCGTACACAAGTAGTAGCTCGCTTCTTTGGTGGTAGCGAGAAGACGGGTATGGGATGGGATGGGGTGGATTATAACACCGCCTACGGTGTAGATGGCGCTGACCGTCGTTATAACCCAGCAGGCGAATACACTACCACGGCTGCAGACGGCTCGGACTCGACAGCCTACTATCCTAATCAGACCGATAACTATGCGCAGCAGCATGCCCAACTAACGCTTATCCACCGCTTATCCACCCGATGGAATGTCTCGGCTACTGCCCATTATACCCATGGGGCAGGTTACTATGAGCAGTACAAACGCAAGAAACTATCCTATTGGGGGTTAGTTGGCAATGGGCAATTGGCTATTGGTAATGGGGATAGGAAAGCGTATGGCATGTACCGCAAGCAGTTGGATAATCATTTCTTAGGTGGAGTGGTGACTGCCAAATATATTTCTGAGCCTGTGGACATACAATTTGGTGGTGCTGCTAACTACTATATGGGTGAACACTTTGGCACATTACACTACCTCGAAGATACACTTATCCTGCCTATTAACTACGAGTACTATCGCAATAACGCTCGCAAGACTGATGCCAATATCTACGCCAAAGCCAATTGGCGTGTTATCAATCGTGCACAGGAGAAACTGAGCCTCTATGCTGATTTGCAATATCGCTATGTGCGCTATGAGCGCAATGGTATGAATGATGAAGATATGTCGGATCTCCCTTTGGAAGTAGATTTCCACTTCTTTAACCCCAAAGCAGGTGTGACTTACCAAAAACGCGGTCATCTATTATCAGGATCCTTCGCCATCGCTAACCGCGAGCCAAGTCGCAACAATTACAAGGAAAATGTCGTCTATGATGCCACTACAGGCGAATATACAGGATTACCCCATGCAGAACGCTTATACGATTATGAGTTGGGTTATACCTATTCGCATCCTCGTTTTGCTATGGGTGTGAACCTTTATTATATGGATTATGACAACCAATTGGTACTTACGGGTGAGTACAATGATGTGGGTGCTTACAAGACCAAGAATGTGAAAGACTCCTACCGCATGGGCACAGAACTGACGATAGGCGTGAAGATTGCAGACTGGTTGCGTTGGGATGGTAACCTCGTAGCGTCGCGCAATAAGATTCTCAACTATCACCAATATATTGATCTCTACGACGACCAAGAGAATTGGAATTGGGTAGGGCAAGACTCCGTTGTGGGTACTACGACAATTGCTTTCTCGCCTACTATCACTGCTGCATCGTTATTTACCTTTGAGGTGGCTGGCTTTACGGCTACGGTGCATACGAATGTGGTGAGCAAACAGTATTTAGATAATACCGAGGACGAGAATGCTATGCTTCGTGCGTATTCAACGACGAACATGAATCTCCAATACCGTTTACCATTACCCCACACTCAATACTCGACACCCGATATCCGCTTATTATGTCAAATCAATAATATCTTCAACGCCAAGTATGCCAACAACGGAGGTGCAGAAGCCAGTCGATTTATGGATGCTAGTCGCTGTTGTTGGTACTATGCACAAGCAGGTATCAATGTCCATGCAGGATTCTCAATACAATTTTAGACCGCATAGAATAGAAAGATAATAGTCGTGATAAACAAGAGAGTGTGTCAAAATGCAGACACACTCTTTTTTATCTATTTTCTATGCCTTTTTCTATGTTTCCTTTACCTCTCCAGCCATCGTAACCGTTACCACCCCGTTACCACCTCGTTACTGTCGTGTAGTTTCCCGGCAGTTTG
>JAZUCY010000051.1:0-44327 GCA_045639365.1 Paludibacteraceae bacterium | reverse complement strand
AGTGTTTTTATTGACTTTTTAAGCATAATAATTTATCATATATTTACTATAATGCACAGATTATAAGCGTATATATAAGGAATACTTAAACTAATTGCGATATTATCACGTATCTTGTACTCAATGATTTATAAAATAGATAAAGAATTGTGAAGCATCCGAACTATTCACACATGTGAATGTTATTTATTTTTGAAAAGTAAATAAAAAAGATTTGTGTATGTGAAATATTTTTCATATCTTTGCACACGATTTTGAAATATATAGAATGAAATTATGAATGAACGTGATCGAGTGTTGCAAGTGATGCAATCAGAAGGCATGAATGCCAAGCAGTTTTGTCAGGAAGTTGGTATTAGCCAAGGAACCTTGTCGAATATCATGGGCGGTCGTAATAAACCTAGTTTGGATGTGATGCAAGCTATATTGCGTCGATTTCGTGCTGTGAATTGCGATTGGTTGATAATGGGGGTTGGCACGATGTATATGGCTGACGCCCGAGAAAAAGGGACGTTGAATTTGTTTGATAACGTAAATGATGTAGTAGAGCCTGTTAAAGAGAGTGCATCTAATCAAAAAACATGCAATCCTGTTATGGCTAATCCATGTCCAGAATCAATTGCAATGCCAACTCCGTTGAGAACAGTATCAAAAATGCTGATTTTCTATTCTGATGGTACTTTTGAGGAACGATAACAATATGAATTTGCAATGTAGAATATGATACTTGGACTTCTCTTTTCGCTACTGAGTGTGACATACACAGTGGCATCTTCTAATACCTTGCTTGTGAATGGTGAAGAACCTGTGAGTAGCGATGCTGTATTCACACGGAGCAGTACAACGGGACAAAAAGGACAAATGACCGGTGGTAATTCTACCACCCTGCAACTAACCGGATGGGACGGTTGCATACTGGATTCTGTGGTGCTGAGCATGCACTCCAACACCTCACAAGGAGCCGGTAGTCTGACAATGCACATCGGCGAGAGATTGGTATGGAAAATAGCAGATGCAGATTTTGCTCACGAGAGCTGGTATGGTAACTATACTACCAATTGGGTGGATATAAGTCACCATGTCGGCAAAAAAGTAGCTCCCAACGAAACAATAGATATACACATCAAAGCCAGCAAAAATAGCTTATACATCCAGCATTACACTATCTATTACTCACTCCCCGATCCGAAAGCATACAAGGTACAATTTGTGTCTGGATTATACGAGAATCCCAATCCAATAATCGAAGAAACAATAGGGGCAGGAGTCGTATTACCTACTTGGAACGACACCTTAGATTGGCGTTTCTTAGGGTGGAGCGAAAGAGAAGTGTTAGAGGATACCGTCAGCCCTGCGGTATTGCAGGCTGGCATTCACTACTATCCTAAATGCGATTGTAAGCTATGGGCTATCTATGCCGATGGCGATGGAAACTTACATCATCAAAACGGCGAATCGGGTGAATATGTATTAGCCAGTTCCTTATGGCAAATAGCCCTCAAAAATGAGGTGGTAAATGGGAAAATAGCCACCACACCCGCAACTATCGAAACTACCGTAGATGGCGAATACGTACTGGTGACAGGTGCACAAAATAGCATGACTTATCATCTTGATTTTAAAACAGACAATACCGTATTGATTCGGCACGAAAGCAGCAAAACCATGGTTGGCTACGAAGGGACTCGTCTCGCACAGAATGACCAACCTTGGTGCTATCGGATATTAGATGACGGTTCGTATTGTTTCTACTACAACGACAAGACACAGCAACGAATGTTGTGCCTTGGATATGGCACTGATGGCAGTAGCAATCAAGTCATAGCATTCGTAAACCGAGCCAATGTAGATGCAATGAAAACGAATGGCTTCTTATTATTCTCAACGAATAACAAAGAACCAGTGCACTTCACCACATGGCCCTTCGGCAAATTGGATAGCGTGGAAGATGTGCTGGCACCTAATCATACCAATACAAAACAAGAGTACATGATATTCTTTGGAAATGTAGTACTGTGCGTGAAAAATGGGAAGAAAATGTTGATGGTGCCATAGTGGGGGGAGTTAGTGATGAACTATGAGTGATAAGTGATGAACTGATTGACACCTTACACCTAGGATATTTTAAGAAAACATAGACAACTTAATGGACAATTGAGACAAATATAGCAATATATTTGCATATTTGCTTTTTTTTTATTACCTTTGCGCGATTTTTTACTAAGTAACATGAGACAAACGTTATTATTTTTAGCAATTCTTGTATCATCTGTTTCGCTCAGAGCAGATAGAATGATGGATATTATGCGAAACTACAACGCCAAGACCATGTCTGTGGCGGAGATGGATGAGGCGATGAGGCGAGAAGGCGATAGAGCACCCCAAAACGCCACGAGCGTTTTCGGGGACCCCGCTGAGGCGAGAAGGCGAGAAGGCGAGAGGTATAAACTGGAATACAAAAACGAACAGAAACTGTTTCGTCATTCATTCTATGCCGACTACTATCTCGTAGATACACAAAAGAAAGATACCCTCTGGCTCAGCGATGCGCCCGTGCGCGATGCACAATTATCGCCAAACGGCAAGTATGTCGTATATGCCAAAGCAGACAATAACCTATATATTTATAAAGTAGATTTCAAGACCGAAGTGGCAATTACTAATAGTGAGGCTATTGGCGATGGGCAATTGGCTATTGGAACAGACGTATATAATGGCATATCCGATTGGCTCTACGAAGAAGAGTTTGGCATAACAGCACTCTTCGCTTTCTCACCCGATAATAAGCAAGTCGCCTTTGTTCGTTTGAACGAAAAAGAAGTGCCTACATTCAGTTGGCAGACGTATTTAGGCGATGGGAAATTGTATCCTGAGATGCATAGTTTGCGTTATCCCAAAGCCGGCACACCCAATGCAACAGCATCTGTCTGTGTTTACGACATACACTATAAAACCATTCGTCAAATGCAATTGCCTGAGCATTTAGATGGTTATCTACCTCGTATCACATGGACTCCTCTGACCAACCCTACTAAGAAAGATGAGCAGCCTACAAGCGACCTGGTAATCCTACACCTGAACCGCGATCAGAACAAAATAGATGTTCTCAAAGGCAATCCAAAATCCACCGTTTGTCACCCATTCTACAAAGAGGAAAGCAAAAAATACTTCGTAAACTACGAACTCTTTGATGAATGGCAATGGCTCAGCGACGGGCGAGTGGTGGTCATAAGCGAGAAAGGAGGCTATTCGCAAGCATATATGTACTCTTCACAAGGTATAGAGCAACGCACACTAACCACAGAACAACGCGATATCATCAAAGTATATGGCTACGATGAGAAAACACAAACGCTCTATTACCAAGCGGCTAATACCCCAATGACCCGTCAAGCATACGCGCTAAATGTACGCAAGAACATCACCACACAACTCACAGAAGGCGAAGGTACACACGACTTACACTTTTCAAAAGATTGGACACGTTGCGTACACTGCTATCATAGTACCACCACACCACATACATACACACTGTGTGAGCTGAAAGGCGAGAGGTTAGAGGCGAAAGGAACGGTATTAGACAACGACTCCATATTGCAAGCATGGAAAGCATTGGGCGTAAATGAGAAAGAGTTCTTTACCATTACAACAGAACGCGGTGACGTGCTGAACGCATGGCGTATATTGCCTAAGAACTTCGATGCAAAGAAGAAATATCCTGTCATCATGTTGCAATACAGCGGTCCAACAAGTCAGCGTGTGCTCAACAACTGGCGCAAACGCTTTGGATACGCACTCGCAGATGCCGGCTACCTGGTCGTAAATGTAGATGGACGTGGCACCGGTGCGCGTGGTAGAGATTGGCGCAATGCGACCTATATGCAACTCGGCATAAAAGAAGCCGAAGATCAAATCAGTGCGGCGAAATACTTAAAGACCCTACCATACGTAGATGCCAATCGCATGGCTATCTGCGGTTGGAGTTATGGTGGGTATCAGACACTTATGTGCCTTAGTCTGCAAAGTAAGGCTATTGGCGATGGGCAATTGGGTATTGGCAATGGGGATTTGGTTTGGCAATGCGGTATAGCTATCGCGCCTGTGACCAATTGGCGACTATATGACTCTGCCTACACAGAGCGATTCATGCGTCGTCCACAAGTGAATGAGTTTGGCTATGAAGGCACAGACCTGATGCAGAAAGCAGGTGACCTCACAGGCCAACTACTGATTGTACATGGTTTGGCAGATGATAACGTACATGCACAAAACACCTTACTCTATACAGATGCACTCGTGAAAGCAGGCAAGCAATTCGAGATGCAACTCTATGTAGATGATAATCACTCCATCCGCAAATCTGCAAACAACGAACACCTACATAATCGTATCATGTTGTTCTTAGAAAACAATCTATAATATTAACCATAAAATCAATCTATTATGACAAACAACAAATCCAACATTCTACCCATCGTGGTGATGTTTCTCTTATTCTTTATGATCGCCTTTGTGACGAACTTCGCTGGTTCAATGGGCGTGATTGTAAAGACACAGTTCGGTGCCTCTAATGCAATGGCACAATTAGGTACATTGGCAAACTTTATTGCCTACGCAGTAATGGGCGTGCCAGCAGGTATGATCCTCAAACGCAAAGGCTATAAGTTCACTTCGCTACTAGCCGTATCCGTGGGTTTTGTAGGCGTAGGTGTACAATGGCTGAGTGGATATGCGGAGAGCTTTGGCGTATATGTATTAGGCGCATTCATCGCAGGTTTCTCCATGTGCTTGCTCAATATCGTGGTAAACCCTATGCTCAACACCCTTGGCGGTGGTGGCAAACGCGGTAACCAATTGATTCAATTCGGTGGTTCGTGCAACTCCATCGGTGGTACCTTAGCTCCTATCATCTTGGGTTACCTGATTGGCGGTAGCGCAGCTGCTGCAAACGTAGGCGATGCAGCTCCTGCTATGTTGGCTGCAATGCTCATCTTCTTGCTCGCATTCGTAATCATCTCACTGACCAAGATCCCTGAACCACATATCGAAACGGCAGAGCAACGTGCTGCCGCAAAAGCACAAAAGGACCAATATAGTCCATTATCATTCCGTCATTTCGTATTAGGCGCTATCGCCATCTTCTTCTATGTGGGCGTTGAAGTAGGTATCCCAAATACTGCTAACTTATATATGTCCAATAATCCTGCCGTAGGTCCTGCTATCGCTGGTACCGTGGTTGGATTGTACTGGCTGATGATGATGTTTGGTCGCTTGATCGGCGGTGCAGTAGGTGGCAAAGTGAGCAGCAAAGCAATGTTGGTGACTGTATCCTCCTTGGCAATCGTGATGTTGTTATGCGTAATCCTCTTCCCTGAGACATGGGTGGTGACCTTCAAAGGAATCGCTCTACCTGTGAGCATGATTCTGATGTTCCTCTGCGGTCTGATGACTAGCGTGATGTGGGGAGCAATCTTCAACCTCGCTGCCGAAGGTCTTGGTAAATATACACCAGCTGCTAGCGGTATCTTCATGGCATTGGTATGCGGTGGTGGTATTTTGCCATTCTTCCAAAACTTATTGGCAGACCACACCAACTACCTCATCTCGTATATCGTACCTATCGCAGGATTGCTCTATATCCTTTTCTATGCGCTCGTAGGTAGCAAGAATGTAAATAAGAACATTCCTACGGAGTGATGAGTGATAAGTTATAAGTTATAAGTGATAAACAATTTAAATGTAAATGTAATATTATGCAAAAGAGACCTTATGTATTGGGCCTAGATATGGGAGGAACAAACTCCGTATTGGGCGTAGTAGATGCACGTGGCCATGTATTGGCACGCACTTCCATTAAGACACAAGCATTTCCAGACATCAACGATTATGTAAATGCATTGTATGTAGAAGCAGAGAAAATCATCGAGCCATTGGGCGGCTTTGACCAAGTTCGTGGCATTGGTGCTGGTGTACCTAATGGTAACTATTATACGGGTATGATTGAGGGCGCAATGAACTTGCCATGGCAATCTATTCCATTCGCACAAATCATGTCTGACCGTTTTGGCTTGCCATGTAAGATTACCAACGATGCCAACGCAGCAGCTATGGGTGAGATGACCTACGGTGCAGCAAAAGGCATGAAGAACTTTATCATGATCACTTTGGGTACAGGTGTAGGTTCTGGTATCGTAGTAGATGGCAAAGTAGTGTATGGTCACGATGGTTTTGCGGGTGAGCTCGGCCACACTTGCGCAGTGCGCGGTGAGGCAGCTCGTCCATGCAACTGTGGCAAGAAAGGTTGCTTGGAGGCATACGCATCAGCTACGGGTGTAGCACGTACCGCAAAAGAGATCATCTCTTCTACCACCAAAGATACATTGCTCCGCAATTTGGATATCGATGCAATCACATCTAAGGATGTATATGATGCAGCAGAGCAAGGCGACGAGGTAGCAAAAGAGATCTTTGACTATACAGGTACTATCCTCGGTCAACAATTGGCTGACTTCATCGCATTTAGTGCACCTGAAGCAATTGTGATGTTCGGTGGATTGACCAAGTCTGGTCACTGGATTCTTGATCCTGTGGTGAAGGCTATGAACGACAATGTATTGCCATTGTGGCGCAATAAAGTGGCTGTATTGTTCTCTGACTTGAAAGAGGCTGATGCGGCTGTATTGGGTGCTAGTGCCTTGGCTTGGGGCGAGTAAGCACTAGAATAAATGAGGCTGTTATATCAGTTTCCTACGTGGTTGCAACGCCTATATCGTGGCGTTGTATGGCGAATGAATCCATCGTCGAAGGTTATATATCTGACCTTCGACGATGGACCTATTCCTGAGTGTACACCACAGGTGCTGGATATATTAGCGCAATATGGCGTGAAAGCCACCTTTTTTATGGTAGGTGAGAATGTCGAACGTTATCCTGAAATAGTGGCGCGTGTGCGTGCAGAGGGGCATGCAGTCGGCAATCATACTTATCACCATCTAAAAGGGTACAAGACCTGTACAAAGACTTATTTGCAAGATGCACATCAAGCCAATGAGATCTTGCATACCAATTTGTTTCGTCCCCCACATGGGCGCATGAAATACTCGCAAAAGAAAGCGCTCCGTGAGGCTGGACAAACGATTTATTTATGGGATGTGCTTACACATGATTACAATCCACGTTTTACTGTGGAGAAAATGTTGTCTATTGTAAAACGCTATACGCGTAACGGCAGTATCATTGTCATGCACGATTCGTTAAAATCAAAAGACAGAATGTTGCACCTCTTACCCTTGGTAATAGAATGGCTTCATTCACAAGGGTACACATGTGAAACCTTACCTTAGTTCTTAGATATGTCTATTCGCAAAAATTACATATATATATTACTCATTGCCTTATTGGCGTGTTCGGCATGTGCCAATCGCGGTGGTGGTCCACAAGGTGGTCCAAGAGATACCATTCCACCTGCTCTTGTAAAAGAAACTCCAATGAATGGTACATTGCATTTCAATGCAAAACGTATTGAAGTGCAGTTTGATGAGTATATTCAGTTGACTGATATTCAGAAAAATGTGATGATTTCGCCACCACAACTTAATCCACCCGAAGTAAAGGCTATTGGTAAAACGTTATCCGTCATTTTCAACGAAGAATTACAGGATTCAACGACCTATACCATAGATTTTGGAGCAGCTATCTGTGACTATAACGAGAAGACCCCGATTGATAGTTATGTATATTCATTCTCAACAGGAGACTTTATCGATACCTTAGCCATATCGGGTAGGGTATATAATGCTGAGAACCTTAATCCGATGCCTGAGATACTTGTGGGTATCCATAGTAACCATAGCGATACGGCGCTGAATACCATGCCTTTCGCGCGCATCACACGCTCGGATGCTGAAGGATATTTTACCATACACAATATCCACGAGGGTACCTACCGCCTCTATGCCCTCAACGATATTAGTCGCGACTATATGTATCAACCAGGTGAAGCGTTGGCGTTTAGCGATTCGCTCATCACGCCTTATTTTGAGCGACGTGAGGTGCAAGACACCCTCTGGCGCGACACATTGGGTATTGATCCCGGAACAAAAGATACACTATTTACGCAGCAAATAGATACTATTCAGACGGTTATGCGCACCTTCTTCTTGCCCGATAGTTTGGTGTTGTGGTATTTTGAAGAAGATAAGCAACGTCAGTATTTCAAAGGCGTGTATCGTGATGAACCACACGCTTTCACGCTGCTATTCTCTGCTGCACAAGACACGCTACCTACGATTCGCTCTATGAAACCAAGCGAAGTGGATAGTTTGGCTATCGATTCAGCATGGGTGGATTGGATGTCCTATACGCTATTGCAGCATAATGCTACGTTCGATACCATCACGTATTGGCTCACCGATTCCTTGGCAATAGCACAAGATAGCATTTATATAGAAATGACCTATTTGGTCACTGATTCTATATATAACCTTGTACCTCAGACAGATACTGTATTGGCAGTATATCGCCGTCCGCGTATGTCGGAGAAAGCATGGGAATCGCTACAACGTCAGAAGCGTGAACGTAAATTAGAACTGAAATCCAATGCTTCGTCTCGCTTTGAGATTTATGATACCATTCGAGTAATCTCTCCATTCCCTGTTGATTCGATTGATATGGACAAGATTCATCTTGTTCAAACAATAGATTCCACGGTGAAATCATTATCGTTTGATATGGTCGCACGCGATTCGCTACAACAAACGCTGATGTTACTAACCACATTAGAATCCGAGCAATCGTATCAATTGACCATTGATTCTGCGGCATTATTTGATATTTATGGTAAGTGCAATGATTCGACTGCCTACAAGTATAAGTTGAAATCTTTGGACGAATACTCCACCTTGCTTGTGAAGATGACGCATTTTGATGCGCGTGCACGCATACAGCTGCTTGATGACAAAGATGAGGTGGTGCGTGAATTGCCCGCTACGAAAGAGGGTGCGAAATTTGAATACTTGACCCCTACCACATACTACTTACGTTTGTACATAGACTACAACGAAGATGGCAAATGGACTACGGGTGATTGGCTCAAAAAACGCTATCCAGAACCGGTATATTATTTCCCTTCCAAACTCAAACTGCGTGCGAATTGGGATTTTGAGGAGAATTTTGACCACTTAGCAGTTCCGCAAACAAATTCCAAACCACGTGCTTTGGTGGGCAAAAACACCAAGAAACACTAATTGTATCCTAATAATATCGTGTCCTTGCGTCTATCTATATCTCGCACTACGTGGATCTTCCTAATCCTGGGAGTGTTGGTACAGGTGATTACTTTTCAGTTTTTGCCAGATACCCCTTGGTCGTTAGTGAGTGGTATCTTGGGTATTTGTTCGGTCGTATTAGGTGCACAGGGAAATATATTGAGTTTCCTTTTTGGTTTTGCGCAAGTGGCGACATACACCTATCTCTGTTGCTTGGAGCATTTTTATGCAGAGATAGCGATGAACATCTACTACTTTATCACCATGATATATGGCGTATATTGTTGGCGCAAGCGTTTAGCAAATAGTACATTACAATTGCAAACACGCCGTCTTTCAGCCAAGATAATCCCTTGGATAACATTGCTAATTATCCTATTATCCATCCTTGTCGGTTGGTTATTATCGCGTTATACTGACGATCCACAACCCTATATGGACGCTTTTACTACGGTACCTGCTATCGCTGCCCAATTATTAATGGTATTGGCATACCGCGAGCAGTGGTATCTATGGTTGGTGGTTGACGTATTAGCAGTCGTGATGTGGCTGCGTGCTGAGAACTATTGTATGGCTGCGCAGTACGCCTTCTGGTGTGCGAATTGTATATATGGTTACATTCAGTGGACCAAGCTATTAGCCCAGCCTTCTCCTAAAAACATTCCCAATAATTGATAAAACGAGATTAACAGTACTTGCGAGGGTAGTTGAACAGAATACCCAAAAGTGCGATCAATCCCAATGCCATCGGATAATAGAGATAACCGATGATGTCAAATGGCGTAATATGTGCCAATCCTGCTGCCA
Source organism: Paludibacteraceae bacterium (assembly GCA_045639365.1). Classification (GTDB taxonomy): domain Bacteria; phylum Bacteroidota; class Bacteroidia; order Bacteroidales; family Paludibacteraceae; genus Colicola. The sequence continues at coordinate 34,254 of JAZUCY010000051.1, read as the reverse complement.
TCAGCAGTTGTGCACCGTAAGGTAGGAAACCTTGTGTAAAGCAACTGAAAGTGTCAAGCAACGATGCACTAATGCGCTTATCTATACCGTACTTATCAGCAATCTCTTTGGCCATTGGTCCTACTGTCACAAGAGCAATCGTGTTGTTGGCGGTACACATATCTGCCAATATCACCAATAATGCGATGGTAAATTTGGCTCCGCGTTTGCCACTAATACGCATAGTCAGTGCGCGAATAAGGTAATCAATACCACCGTTATGGCGAATAAGCGCCAACATTCCACCTGCCAACAGGGTAACAATAATCAACTCGCTCATACCCATGATTCCTTCTCCCATAGCGCCCATCCATCCAGTGGTAGTGAAACTGCCACTTAGAATGCCAATCACACCTGCTAAAAGGATACCGATAAAGAGTACAATCAGCACATTTACACCAACAATAGCCATGACCAACACAGCGATATATGGGATAACCTTATACCACTCTAATAGTGGCACATAATCAGGAACTTGCACTCCTTTTCCTATGAAGATATAGGCTATTAGCACCAATATCGCAGCAGGAGCTGCCAACCATATATTGGCTTTGAACTTGTCGTTCATCTTGCAGCCTTGTGTTTGTGTAGCTACAATAGTCGTATCCGAAATGAAGCTAAGATTATCGCCAAAGAAAGCTCCTCCGACCACCAATGCCACTATCAAGGGTAGGGAACTACCCGTCTGCTCAGCAATACCTACTGCCACAGGAGTGAGCGCAACGACCGTACCTACCGATGTACCGATACTGAGCGATATGAAGCATGCCGCCAAAAACAATCCAGGCAGCAACATTCCTGCGGGCAGGAAACGCAACGTGAGGTTCACAGTAGCATCAATAGCGCCCATCTTGCTCGCAGTCGTGGCAAACGCACCTGCCAAGACGAAAATCCATATCATGAGCATGATATTCTCATCGCCTGCACCGCGAGAAAAGATATTGATGCGTTCGCGGAGTTTGAGTTTGGGAGTGATACCCAAAGCGTATGCAGAGGCAATCAAGAATGCCACGGTCAAAGGTAACTCATAGAAGTCGCCCGCGAGGAGCGACCCTATGAGATATACTACCATAAATACGATGAACGGAGATAATGCGAGCATTGGTTTCGTGTTTATGTCAAACTGCGATAGCGTACACGTTTAGGTTCAGCATCCTCGCCGAGGCGAAGCTTCTTATGTGCCTCGTATTCAGAGTAACTACCTTCGTACCAATAGAGTTTGCTATCGCCTTCAAATGCAAGAATATGTGTACAGATACGGTCAAGGAACCAACGGTCGTGTGAGATCACCACTGCACAACCAGCGAAGTTCTCCAAACCTTCCTCCAATGCACGGAGAGTATTTACGTCAATATCGTTGGTTGGCTCATCCAACAAGAGTACGTTCGCCTCTGATTTGAGCGTCAATGCCAAATGCAAGCGGTTGCGCTCACCGCCTGAGAGTACACCGCATTTTTTCTCTTGGTCTGCACCCGTAAAGTTAAAACGACTGAGGTAAGCACGAGCATTGATCTCTCGTCCACCTACGCGGATATATTCGGTACCTTCGGAGATAGTCTCAAAGACACTCTTGTTAGGGTCGATATTCGAGTGAACTTGATCGACATAACCCACACGCACTGTTTCACCTACGGTGAATGTACCTTTATCGGCTTGCTCCATACCCATAATCATACGGAAGAGGGTAGTCTTACCCGCGCCGTTAGGACCAATGATACCTACGATGCCGTTAGGTGGCAACATAAAGTCAAGGTCTTCGAAAAGCAGTTTCTCGCCAAAGGCTTTGCTAACACCCTCTGCATTGATAACCTTGTTACCCAAACGTGGACCGTTTGGAATAAAGATTTCGAGCTTCTCCTCGCGTTCTTTCTGTTCTTCGTTGAGCATGCGGTCGTATGCTGCCAAACGTGCTTTACCTTTGGCTTGACGAGCTTTTGGAGCCATGCGTACCCATTCCAACTCTCGCTCAAGAGTCTTGCGGCGCTTGCTAGCTTGTTTCTCTTCCATAGCCATACGAGCAGTCTTTTGCTCCAACCATGAAGAGTAGTTACCCTTCCATGGAATACCCTCACCGCGATCCAACTCGAGAATCCAACCTGCTACATTGTCAAGGAAGTAACGGTCGTGGGTGATACAGATAACAGTACCTGCATATTGGTGTAAGTGTTGCTCCAACCAGTCGATTGACTCTGCATCAAGGTGGTTGGTAGGCTCGTCAAGAAGCAGGATATCAGGTTGTTGCAATAGGAGTCGGCATAATGCTACACGACGGCGCTCACCTCCAGATAGGTGTTTGACTATGGCATCATCCGCAGGACAACGCAAAGCATCCATAGCGCGGTCAAGCTTGGTGTCAATATTCCATGCATCTACGCTATCGAGCTTGTCTTGCAACTCGGCTTGGCGTGCAAGCAGCTTGTCGAAGTCAGCATCTGGCTCTGCAAAAGCCATATTAATAGCATCGTACTCAGCAAGCATGTCCATGATAGGTTGTACACCTTCTTGCACGCACTCGCGAACGGTCTTTTCAGGATCAAGTTGTGGATCTTGTTCCAGATAGCCTACGCTATATCCTGGTGAGAATACGACTTCGCCTTCGTAGTTCTTCTCAATACCTGCGATGATTTTGAGTAGGGTGGACTTACCAGCACCGTTGAGACCAATGATACCAATCTTAGCCCCGTAGAAGAAACTCAGGTAGATGTTATTGAGTACTCGTTTTTGTGGGGCGAAGGTTTTGCTTACGCCCACCATTGAGAAAATAATTTTCTTATCGTCTGCCATAATTATAATGTTTATTTCTTGTTAGCAATCATAAGGATATTGTTACCTACGATTGTTTTACTTCCTGTGAACTCGGCTCCCGAGTATTGCAAATGGAAGTGAATCGTTTCTCCGTAGATGATTCCGTAGCCATACACTTCGGTATTATACACTTCCGTTTGTATCAGTTCGATAGGTATTCCCAAAATGTTTGACTCTTGTGTTTTTTTCGTAATGGTGATAACACGCGCAAACGGATTCAATTCCAATTGGTTGCCTTCAATAGTCGCTTGTGTTGTGTATGCGCTACCATCGGTGGTATTGAAGGTGAGCAGCAGGGTGTTGTCTGTTAGGTGTGTCACTTGTAGGTCACCTGCTTCGTTGGTCAGTACGATTATCTGGCCATCATTTTGGGTAACATTTCCGCTGATTTTGAAATCGTATTTTCCCACAATCTCGGGAACAGGTGATTCGCATGCCGAGAGGCATACCATCACTACGGATAGGAAGAAGATATGTAGTAGTTGTTTCATTGTTTATCTTGATTAACGACGACGTAGACCTTGCATTTGTTGCATTTTCTTCATCATCTTGCTTGTTTGTTCAAACTGTTTGAGGAATCGGTTTACTTCTACGATGCTTGTACCTGAACCTTTGGCAATACGGTTTTTGCGGCTACCGTTGAGCAGTTGTGGGTTACTACGCTCCGCAGGGGTCATAGAGGAAATGATAGCCTCAATAGGTTTGAAGGCATCATCGCTCACTTCTACGCCTTTGAGGGCTTTGTCCATACCTGGAATCATACCCATGAGGTCTTTCATAGAACCCATTTTCTTGATTTGTGCCAATTGCGAAAGGAAGTCGTTGAAGTCAAATTGGTTCTTCGCAATGCGTTTGCTAATACGTCGTGCTTCTTCCTCGTCGTATTGCTCTTGTGCACGCTCTACGAGGGATACTACGTCACCCATACCCAAGATACGGTCAGCCATACGCGATGGGTGGAAGACATCGAGTGCTTCCATCTTCTCGCCAGTACCGATGAACTTAATAGGTTTTTGCACTACGGAACGGATACTGAGTGCAGCACCACCACGGGCATCACCATCAAGTTTGGTGAGGATCACGCCATCAAAGTCAAGACGGTCATTGAATTCCTTAGCGGTATTCACGGCATCTTGACCCGTCATAGCATCTACTACGAAGAGGGTCTCTTGTGGGTTGATGGCTTGTTTGATAGCTGCAATCTCTTGCATCATCTGCTCATCTATGGCCAAACGACCAGCGGTATCCACAATCACGACATCGTAGCCATATACTTTGGCTTCTTGAATGGCTTTTTGTGCTTTGATGACAGGGTTAGCTTCTCCTTCGCCGGTATATACTTTGGCATTGATTTGTTCGCCCAGTACGCGCAATTGCTCAATCGCAGCAGGGCGATATACGTCGCATGCCACGAGCATCACTTTCTTGTTCTTTTTGGTTTGGAGGAAGTTTGCCAATTTCGCCGAGAAGGTTGTTTTACCCGAACCTTGCAAACCACTCATGAGGATAACGGAAGGTGAGCCTTTGAGGTTGATTTCGGCTGTTTCGCCACCCATCAGATTAGCCAACTCGTCGTGGGTAATTTTCACCATGAGTTGTCCTGGGCGTACGGCTGTCATTACGTTTTGACCGAGTGCTTTGGCTTTTACTTGATCGGTAAACTGTTTGGCAGTCTTGTAGTTTACGTCGGCTTCCAATAGCGCTTTGCGAATATCCTTGACGGTTTCCGCGATATTGATTTCGGTGATACGACCTTCACCTTTGAGAATTTTAAACGATCTTTCTAATCTTTCTGATAAATTGTCAAACATAGTAATCCAAATTTAATTTGGCTGCAAAGGTACAACAAAAATTGCACAAAAGCAAGTTTTGACGTGAAAAAGTGTATTATTCACGTCATTTTTGAAGAGAATGCAGGATTGCTACGCAAACGAATGGGATTTGTACAAAAAAAGGGCGATACTTGCGTACCACCCTGAATGTTTACACAACGGAATAATCCTTATTGTGTATATCCTTCAAATTTGTGCTGCAAAGGTACTACTTTTTATTGAAACAACAAAATATTTTTCACAAAAATTTGTATATTTCGTTCATTTTTTGTAATTTTGCAGCAAAATTCTTCAATTTGCTCATTGAAATCCTAATATAACAACAAATGCGTATGCTCAATGTAGGCGAGTTAGTTGTGTATATCCTTCAAATTTGTTCATTGAAATCCTGATAAACAACCATATTACGTAAAGCCCAAGAAAAGAACAGGTTGTGTATATCCTTCAAATTTGTTCATTGAAATCCTGATAAACAACTTATGAAAACACTATACGAAAGCATATTAGTTGTGTATATCCTTCAAATTTGTTCATTGAAATCCTGATAAACAACATACACGCGCGAGATAAAAAAGGACATACTGTTGTGTATATCCTTCAAATTTGTTCATTGAAATCCTGATAAACAACCTATTGATGGAATTGAAGCCGCCGAATGGAGTTGTGTATATCCTTCAAATTTGTTCATTGAAATCCTGATAAACAACACGCTACAAAGAAGATTGTTGTAACAATGTGTTGTGTATATCCTTCAAATTTGTTCATTGAAATCCTGATAAACAACCGTCTCGGAAGTGGTAACCGCAATAAAATCGTTGTGTATATCCTTCAAATTTGTTCATTGAAATCCTGATAAACAACACGCGCACAATATCAGGACTTATATTCACCGTTGTGTATATCCTTCAAATTTGTTCATTGAAATCCTGATAAACAACGCCAAGTGCAGGCGGAGGTAATTCACTTATGTTGTGTATATCCTTCAAATTTGTTCATTGAAATCCTGATAAACAACGAAAATGAAAACACCAAAGCGAGCCACCGAGTTGTGTATATCCTTCAAATTTGTTCATTGAAATCCTGATAAACAACAGTAGGCGCAGAATCTTGCGAAACGTTTACGTTGTGTATATCCTTCAAATTTGTTCATTGAAATCCTGATAAACAACAGACTTTTTATTAGTCTTTGTATATCAATAATTTACAATGAAAATCAGGATTAAAAAACGCAGGCGATTTATTTCGTCTGCGTTTTTGTTTTTATTAGTTTTTACATTCCTAAAAAAGTTCCAATTGCTGTACTGGTTGGTGCAAAGGTGCCACATGTTTGCAATCAAATAATTCCATATCTCCGAATTGCTTGTCGGTTATACGCATTATGCCTACTTTTCCAAACTCTGGTAACATTCTTTTTACGCGCTTAATATGCACATCGGCATTTTCTGCACTGGGACAATGACGCAAATAGATTGAAAACTGAAACATAGTAAAGCCATCCTCCAAGAGTTCCTTGCGGAATTTAGCTGCTGCTTTCCGCTCTTTCTTGGTTTCAGTTGGCAAATCAAATAATACCAACACCCACATAATTCGATATTCGCTAAATCGTGACATATAAAAAAGAAACGCACCTACGAATAGATGCGTTACCAATCTGGATAAATAATCTTACGTGCTTCACCACTGAAACATTTGTACACACTGTTAGCAGTGGTTTGTATCGCTATTTGCATAGGACTCCGCTTGCCGTCTATCATAACGTCTTGATACGGAAGCATCAGTAAATCACGCTTCATCTCGGTATTAAGTTCCGAAATGTCATCATACCGCTTCATCATATCAATCACCAATCGATCTACGAAAGGACGATAGGGCTCCATAATGTCATCTGCTAAACAATAAGCGTTATATTTGTTGTGATGATGAATGCCCAAGGTAGGGAGTAGTCCTGCTGCTACTAATGCTCGTGCAACCATAGCGCGAACAATGGCATAGCCATAATTGAGCAGGTTATTTGGCGGATCGCCCTCTTGCCCACGAACAAAATCAGGATTATGAAAAACATTGCGCCAATAGTATGCAGCTGCGCGCCCTTCTAAATTTTCTACGTCGCCAGAACGAACTGACTTTGCCCATGCAAGCATATTTTTGTTTTCAACGCCTTGCTCCTCTAATATTATGGCTTGTCCAAGAATCTTGCTAATCACCGTTTGCTGCCACATCTGCTTTTTGAGTGGTTCAGAAGCATTGAGCTGCTCACGAAAACGCTCATTTTGCAGGTGGTTACCATCTAAGGGTAGGTATAGTCCAACGGGCAAATGCTGGTCATTAGTCGTGATGATTGCACAGTTATTTTCAAGAAGTGCAGCCATCAGTGCTTGTGTAATCGTAATCTGTTTATGGTCTAAAATGACTACACCTACATCTTCAATTGGAATAGTACGTACTCCTTCCTTGCGTATGTTGTCAGGTACCCCCTTACCATACACCACTTCAGGAATCTCTATGACTATCTGCTGTAGTTTCAATTTCAGATAGGCTGGATTCGAAAAACACAAGACACGTTTGATCATACTTTTGTAATTTTTCCTAAAAGATTAACTCGTACTTTATGTGGATATTGAGCCCACCAACCTCCAAAACTACGAATACTAATTAGTTTTTTCATACTCATACTTAACGCTGGATTAGGTTTATTATCGTATTTGTCGTCAACACTGGTTTCTATGTGATGGCGGAATGTGTATTCTTTGGAGCGAATTTTTTGCACTCTATATAAATGCTTATTCAATAACTGGTAATCTTTATTCTCCATTGCCATTTCAAAATCACCATCTTCTAATCCGAGGATGAACATCTCATTGGCTTGCAAAGATACTACAAACTGCCAATCGTCTTTTGGCAATGTCTCCAAAAACGCTTGTGGCAATTCCGAATCCATTACTTTATCCCAAACAGTTTTAGGATCTTCTATTACAATTGGCAATCCATAACGCTTGCGTTCAACCGCTTGCCAGAAACTTACAACCAACTCTTGGTACTGACCATTAGCGTCTTGATAGATAGCGATATGGTGGTTATTACCTGTTTTTGCATATCCAATAGCCTCTCCCTGCTCATTAAAGCGAACTGCAGCTACTGCCCTATCTTGCAAACCTGTATAACAACGCACCGATTTTATCTCCATCGTTTGGGTAGCATCAGAGTATAGTGGTTTAGCAAAAGCTTCTTTCGCCTTGCCGCCAAAAGCAGCCAATCGTGCACGCACAATCTCGCGGATAGTTGGATCAACTATCTCGTCCACTTTCATACTTGGGTGGTTAAGTGGATATTTAACTACATACTTATCACCCAACTTGCCATACACAGTCTCCTCTGTCAACGCTCCGCGCGGTACCAACAATCCGTCTTGTACTATTACTCGTTTTCCATTGCGATATTTAGCGCGTTTAGCAGGCGTTGTGACCTTCTTACCAGCACGGAAAGATACCAATATACCATCTACAGCGTCAGTCACCTCTTGTACGGTAAAGTGTGGTTGAATATAGATATATTTTTCAAGCAACGAGTACTTGCGATCCATCACAGGATTCTTCTCTCGTACCACCGCTGCTATCTCATCATGCGAAGCACTTAGACTATTCAATCGTTGGATATATCCTTGTTTAGTAAGCGCAATAGTCAGCGCATCTATCGCGTGATGGCGATGGTCAATTCGCTTGCTCCAGTTCTTGATTCGTTCTTCTTGATGTTCTTGACCACGATGGTCGTATGTTACCATTTCTGTTAGTTCTGCATCACGATATTTAGGCAAATTAAGTTTGTGCAGTATCTCATCATAACCCCAAATATGGCGTAGGAAGTCGGTCACACTACCGCTGGTAGCAAATACATTACGGAATGCAGGATAAAGTATTTCAACTGCTTTTTTAGCAATATACTGACTTTGGCGCAATTGGCGGTCAATAAAGTCTTGTGGGATATCCTCTTTCGCCCACAGCAAATGGTCGCGTTTGGTTTTACTAATACGTCCCTCCTGATAAGCAATATCTACACGCGATAGATATTCTTCTAACTTATCATGGCCTTGCGTAGCCATAAAGTCACGTGCAGTCATATTACCTTTTGTATGGTTGCATGTACGACAAGCACATACCTTATTGCTGAAACTATCATCAAACAAGACACTTCTTGGAATGATATGCTCCACTTCTACATCAAAACCAGCTAAGAATTCCGTTACACTAATCTGCTTACCACAATAGAAGCATTGCTCCTGACTCTCTTGCCACATCTTATATTTTTGTATGCGTGCACGAGAGGGACGAATACCAAACTCGCGTATTTTCTCTTCTATAGCTTTATTTTCACGCTCATTCTTATTGATTCGTTCAGTTGCTTGGGCACGTTCATCCTTACTTTGCTTGAGTTCACGTGCCAACTCAATGCGCACTTCATCAATCTCGCCATGCTTTTCTTTTAGTGCATTGACAATATTGATCATTTGGTTGAGAATCTTCTCAATGATAGGTTGGCGCAACTCGTTCTTGAGCAATAAAGGAATCCTATCTATCAAAGTGCGTGATTCATTTTCCTCTTTTGTTGTTGATTTTGAATGTTTTATACCGACATGTTCACATGCTTCGCTATAATGGTATCCCTGCATCAAATATGGCAGAACCTTACGAATAAACTTGTGTGATTTATTTGCGTAGCCTGGTTTGACAAAATCAATCTTAAAGAGATTCTCAATAACTTCTTCGTCATCTATGCCCAATTTTTGCAGTGCCTTACGCAACTCTGCCTCATCTTGTACAGAGTAAATCACATGCCAAAGGCGATACAAAGGCTCTTGTTCTACAGATTCTGAGACATATTGTATAAGTTCGCCTGTAGTTTCCCACACTGCAACATCTTTCAAATGCAAATCCATTTTCAGCCACTCTCCATATTTCTTACCCAATGCCTTACGCAATTGATAGAGTGTGCTATTACCCTTAATGCCTTTACCGACCGCTTTGCCTGCGTACCACCCTTCTCGAGAAGTAATACCGAGAATCTTTTGCAAGTCCTTAGCTGTCATCTTCTCATTGTTGCAAAGCCAATCTACCATTGCTTGGCGTTGTGCAAGACTAATAGTCAGTTGTTCTCCATTGCGATTGGTAAGAGAGATATTATTAACCGTTTCCCAAATAGCGCATAGTTGTGTTAATGGTGAAGTGCGAGGAGCGCATTTAGGACCATCATACACAATCTTGCCTGCTTTGTTTGTATATGCTTTCTTCTCAAATTCGCAAAGCCCAACCAAATGCTTACAAGATTTCAGAGGGCGTTGGTAGAATATAATCTCATTGCGCAGTTGATGGATAAATTCTGTGGTTAGTACATTTGGGTAAAATTCCTTCTGTACTTGTATAATTCGGTCAAACTCCGCTATATATGCTGCGCGTGGAAAGACTTGATCTTTGATGCGGAAAGTATAATATGGCCCAGATGGAGCCATCACAGCAGTATTTACCAACATTTGATAGAAATATTGACCAATAGTTTGATTTCGCTCTTGCAGATTCTTATAGCGTTGATTTACCTCTGCCACATATTTAGTCTGCTTGCTATCCGCACTTGCATCTGCTTTGGAGTGTTTATAACCACGTTTTTGGTTGATATGGTATAATACGCGACCGATTTGTGGCAAAGTCAGCTGCTTACCTTCTGTGGCTGCGTCCGCACGTAGTTGCCATAAGTCAATGATATGCTCATTTGTGCGCTCTGGTAACATACCATTCTTGCGCAATGCCTCTGTCAAGTTCTTGCGGCGTAATTGATAGCGATCGTATCCTTTGCGAGCAGTACGACGTTGTGTTCTGTCTGCATTTTTGGTGATAGCTTGCCCTTTTTGAAATTGTGTGCTATCATCAGTTGTTAATGGCACAATGCGACTACCCATACCCAATATAGATGATGCTTTATCATCTTCCATCTCTATTAATGCCCAACCAATAGAACTTACGCCTAAATCTAAACCTAAAATTTTCTTTGTTTTCATAGTATGATGTTTTTTCTAATTCATTTTTATTCTCTCCACCAACTTCTCCACATCCTCTTTGCTTGTTGCCCAAGAGGTAACGAAACGAACTGTGGTTTCGTTTTTGCCTCGGACACCCCAATCCTCAAAAGAGACACCATTGGCGCGTAAGTTATCCACCACCTCATTGGGCAACACGAAAAACTGCTGATTGGTAGGCGAATCAATAGCCACACGATAACCTTTTGCAACAAAAGCTGCACGAATACGCTGTGCCAATTCAACTGCGTGCGCACATATACGCTCATACAGATTATCTGTAAACAATGTGAGGAACTGTACACCTAAAATCCTACCTTTGGCGCAGAGCGCACCATGTTGCTTTACCAATGGAAAGAAATGAGGCAAAGTCTCTGGATTAGCAGCTACTACCGCTTCGCCGAACAATAAGCCACACTTCGTGCCACCAATATAGAACACATCGCACAAACGAGCAATATCAGGCAATGTCACATCGCATGCCTCTGATGCCAACGCATAGCCCAACCGCGCACCATCCATATAGAGCGGAATATGGTGTTTGTGACACACCTCTGACAACTGCTCTAACTCTGCAAGCGAGTACAAGGTGCCATACTCCGTAGGCATGGTGATATATAGCATTCCTGGCGCCACCATGTGCTCGTATGTCTCATCGCGATAGAAATCAGTGATATAGTTATCTACTTGATCAGCAGTTAATTTGCCATTTGTGGTAGGCAATGTAAGCACCTTATGTCCGCTATGCTCAATGGCACCACTCTCATGCACATTGATATGTGCAGTCTCTGCTGCCAACACACCTTCGTGTCGGCGGAGTAGGGCATCAATCACGGTAGCGTTGGTCTGCGTTCCGCCCTCCATAAACTGCACCAAGGCATTGGGCGCAGCGCATGCCGTGCGAATGGCTTCTTTGGCTTGTTGCGTATAAGGGTCGCAGCCATAACCAACCGTATGCTCCATGTTGGTTTCTACCAAACGGCGCATCACCTCTGGATGCGCTCCTTCCATATAGTCGCTATCAAAGTATATCATCACTATCACGGATTAAAAATAATATCCCAAACTAAAATACAGATTAACACTTTTGGCTATATTAGACGAACTGATGTCAAAATCCAATGGGCCGATTTTAGTGTCCAAAGAGTATCTTATACCTGCGCCCCACCAGTTGGAGGCATTGTAATCATAGAGTTCGCTCCACTGTAATACATCGCTCTCGTGGAAGAAGTTCTTGAAGTCAATACCAGAGCGACCATAATTGACCATCGCGGTCAAATAGTGATTCTTATAAACTCGCACGCGAAAATCCAATCGAGCGATAGCCACATTGTTGAACGCGAAGCTTGTCTTGTTCACACCGATGAAGGGCAGCTGATGGTCAATATACCTGCCCATTTCGGCACCGCCAATGATGTTGTTCATATATGGGTACATAGGTACTGGTCCTTGGAAAATGGGGTTCCAGCCGCCTTCCTTGCCGCTGACAGCACCTTTTCCAAACAGAAAACTTCCGTACAATTGCGGTACAATGACAAACCTGTCTTTGACAACGGGCACATAGCTCTCTAATCCAAATACCAAGGAGGCAAAATGGAATTTTTTGATACCTTCTGGGCTAAAAGTGCAGTCTTTCCACGTAAAATCAATGCGACTCTTTACGCCTCGGGTAGCGAATCGCTTCTTATTGAGGTTGTCATATCCCACATACGCAAAAGTTCCCAGCGTATTGACAGGTTTGTAGTCCAAATCCACGGCATCATGCATCGAATATATGACCTTCCGTGGTGTCAGTAATTCTGTCTCGAAACCTAATCCAGCACAGAAGGTTCTGGTGTAGTTGTTAGAGAGATAGAGTCGGAACTTGTGCTGCAAGAACTTCTTGTTCATATCCAGTTGGTTCATATCATAGACGTCCAGCTCGGAGTTTCGGAACTGATATGACAGATTGATTTTCGGGTAGAGTAGGTGTCCGTATGACAGGTTGAACTTGAGCCACTGATTGCCACCTAACTTGGCATCTAAATCGGCTTTCCATCCACTCATTCGGTTGCTGTTGATGCCTATGCGCAGGAGCACAGAGAGCATATCTTGGGTATCAAAACGAAATCCTAATCCGAAATCATGCGGCTGTTTCTCCACCAGATTGAAGCGCAGTATATATCCGCCCGGCGTAGCGAGATCATGGTGGAGCGTATATGTGACGCTCTTGTAACTACCTGTACCATAGTAGATTGATACGGAATTATCAATATCTTGTTTGTTCACAGAATCTCCTACATGGACTTGGCATGCGCGACGCATCCATTGCTCATTCTTCTTGTTGCCTCCTACAAACTCGATTTTGGAGAGCAACACCTTGTTCTTGATGATATTGACTGCTTTTTGGGGCTGTGCTACCTTTGGGGCTGATTCGATTGCGCCTTGTGAGAAGATTTTGTTTTTCAGCGCCTCAAAATTTTCGGCTTGAGCGGATGCTGCCTCATATCCACTCTGGGCTACTCGTGCGACACTCTCTGCATCAAAACTCAACATTCCTACGCCTTTCAGATCGGGACGGATGAATATATCACATTGTTCATGGTATTTATCAACATCTTTATCGGTGATAATCTCCTTGAGTTGTTTGATCTGTGACAAGATGGAGGATAAATTGTCAGGGTTACTCTCTAATCCTGGCGACATGCTCACACCGATAATATAGTCCGCACCCATGGCGCGACATTGCTCTGCAGGGAAATTGCAGGTCAAACCACCATCGGTATAGAGCGTTTGGTTCATCTTAATGGGGTCAAATAGTACAGGTATCGCCATGGAGGCACGTAGCGCTTTAGTAAATTCGCCGTTGTCCAACGTAGTTGCTTCGCCACTTAACAGATCCGTAGCTATACATATAAAGGGTACAGGCAACTGCCCAAACGACAATGAATCTGCATATCCTACAGCCAGTGAATTGAAGAGGTTAATCACATTATCACCCGATATAAAACCCTGTGGAAGAGAGTTCTTAAACGAAGTAGATTGCAAATCCTCTTGTCGTGATTTGAACGAAAATGGTATCGTGAGCACCAGCGATTCATCTTCTACTTTTTGGCTAAAAGCTATTTTTCGTCTATCTACTTGATTGCTTATGAGCTTATTCCAATCTGCACCGCTAATAATATCAATGATTTCGTCGGTAGAATATCCTAAGGCATAGAATCCGCCCATGACGGCTCCCATGCTATTACCTGCAATGTAGTCGATAGGTATGCCCATTTCTTCGATGTATCTGAGCACACCTATATGCGCAGCACCTTTGGCACCGCCACCAGATAAGATTAGACCCACTTTAGGACGAGTGTTAACTTGTGTACTGTCTTGTGAATATGCGAAAGTCGAAAGTCCCAATAGACACGCTACGCATAGAATACATGTTAGTTTCTTCATACAAACAATGTGTGGAATATAAATAATGCTGCAAAGGTACAAAAATTATTTGACATTTGCAAGAAAAGAGGCAGAAAACTTTTTCATCTCTTTTCAGTCGCGTGGTCAGCGTGGACAGCTAATCTCTATATACATGTGCGCGCGTAATATTATACACATACGCATACGGGTGAAGTTCAATAAAATAGCTGTCCAGCTGTCCACGTGTCCACGGAATAGGTTGGTACTATGCCTCATCACGGATAACTTTTTCTACTACGTCAATGCACAAAGTGATCAAGACTGCACTGATAAAACAGATTGCCAAAGTTGTTAGTACGTTCATAATCGTTTTGTTTAGAGGTTAATATTTTGTTTAATTGAAATCCGCTGCAAAGGTACTGCTTCAAACTGTCAAAACTTGTCATAAGTTCCAAAAAAATGCACTTTTTTACATTTTTTTCTCAAAAAATCTCCTCTAAAAATTTGGAAATATGAGAATTTATTCGTATCTTTGCAGTCTAATTATACATCCTCGCCCTTGGGGGCGGAAATCTAAACTATCTAACTAATATTATAACACTTAAATGGACTATGATTGTACATGTAGCATCGTTTTTAGAGAGTATTGGTGGGTCGCTCGGTAGTGACTATTATTTGCGTCCAATCCCTGGAAGGGTAGGATATGCTGCGTATTGTCGCAAACCTGAGTACTCAAAAAAGAAACAAAAAGAAATGGCAGAAAGGCCAATGGTAAAGAAGTTGAGCGAAGTGAGTAAGGAAGCAAGTGCCATTCTGCAAGATCCTGTGCGCAGAGCTGAGTGGCAGGAGAAATACAATGCAGCTTTGCGCGAAGTAAGTAAACATCAACGAATGCCCGATAAGGATGGTAAACCAGCTGTGCCAGGGCGGTTGTGCGATTATGTAAGAAAAGAACTGCACAAACAGATGAAATAAGTCCCACGGATTGCACTGATTAACACAAATGATAGTATATAGAAAGCTTAAAGAAAATATGACGAAGTGTTAATGAGGTTCCAATCAGCTTCCAATCAGGTTCCAATGAGATTCCAATGAAGATGAGGGGCAAGACAGAGGAAAGATATTGCGCACATTTCCTGAAATTATTTTCGCAGATAGATAAAATCTATCATTTTTTGAAAATAATCCTCGCTTTACTTGCGTATGTGCAATTTTTGTTGTAACTTTGCACGCTAATTTGTGTAATAAGGTATGGAAGGAATGAAACGAACATACGAAAGCGACCAAATTCAGTTTGCGGTGATTGCCATTGAAACGGCAGCACGTAAAATGGGTATCACACCAGAAGAATTGACCAATCGATTGGAACAACAAGGACTAATCGAAGGTCGATTGATGCGTTTTTACGATACACTTCATACACAAAGTGCTGATTATGTGGCAGATGATATAATAGAAACATTGAAAAATTATGAATCATAACAATGCTGTATTATATCATGGTTCCACTGTGGTTGTAGAGCAACCATTGTACTATTATAACAACAATGAAAGATTATATCCTATATCGCAAGATAACACGCATCATTATGCAATTGGCTGAGGAGTTGAAAATTTCTCCGCACAAAGCATTGTTGCTGTTTTATAGCAGCGAAGTGGGGCAGCGTTTACATGATGCAAAATATGGGTACCAATTGATGTCTGATACCTATATCGTAAATGATATCAAAAATGCAATAACACAATAAATTGTAAATTATAAATCAAAATAAACACATGTTTAGAACGAACACTTGTGGCGAGCTACGACTCGCCGATGCAGGCAAAACAGTGACCCTCGCAGGTTGGGCACAACGAATCCGCAAAATGGGCGGTATGACATTCATTGACCTTCGTGACCGCTATGGTATCACGCAACTCGCATTCCAATCAGATGGCAGCGCAGAGCAAGACGCATTGCTGGAGGCAGCCAATGGAGTAGGGCGCGAGTTCGTGCTCCAAATAAAGGGTGAAGTCATTGAGCGTCAGAGCAAAAATGCTCAAATTCCTACTGGCGAAATAGAGATCAAAGTAGCCGAGATAAATATCCTCAACGCAGCGGTTACTCCTCCTTTCACTATTGAGGATGAGACAGATGGTGGCGATGATATTCGTATGAAATACAGATACTTAGACTTGCGCCGTAACTGCGTGAGAAAGAACCTCGAACTCCGCCACAAGATGGCCTTTGAGGTGCGCCGTTACCTGGATGAGAAGGGCTTCCTCGAGGTAGAGACACCAGTTTTGGTAAACTCAACTCCAGAGGGCGCACGCGACTTTATCGTGCCAAGCCGTATGAACCCAGGACAGTTCTACGCATTGCCACAAAGTCCACAAATCCTCAAGCAGCTGCTCATGGTCAGCGGCTTTGACCGTTACTTCCAAATCGTGAAGTGCTTCCGTGATGAGGACTTGCGTGCAGACCGCCAACCAGAGTTCACACAGATCGACTGCGAGATGTCGTTCGTAGAGCAAGAGGATGTATTGCAACTCTTTGAAGGCATGTCTAAACACCTGTTCAAGTCCATTCTCAATATCGACCTGCCAGATTTCCCACGCATGACATGGGCGGACGCCATGAAATATTATGGTAGCGATAAACCAGACACACGCTTCGGTATGGAGTTCGTGGAGTTGCACGATATTTTCCACGCTATTGAGGAGCAAAAAGAGGAGAAGTTCAGCGTGTTTGCTAATGCAGCATATATCGGTGGTATCTGCGCTACTGGTTGTGCTACATATACCCGCAAGCAATTAGATGCCCTGACAGACTACGTAAAACGCCCACAAATTGGCGCTAAGGGTATGGTTTATGCCCGCGTAGAGGCAGATGGCAACGTGAAATCAAGCGTAGATAAATTCTACAACCAAGAGCAATTGCAAGAGGTGGCTAAAGCCATGAACGCTCAGCCAGGCGACTTGATTCTCATTCTCTCTGGCGATGATGCTATGAAGACCCGCAAGCAACTCTGCGAGCTGCGTCTCGAGGTTGGCAAGCAACTTGGACTCCGTGATCCTAAGAAGTTCTCATGCCTCTGGATTGTGGACTTCCCAATGTACGAGTGGAGCGACGAGGAGCAACGATTGATGGCTATGCACCATCCATTTACAAGTCCAAAACCAGAGGATATTCCATTGATGGACACCAATCCAGCTGCAGTACGCGCAAATGCATACGATATGGTCATTAACGGTGTAGAGGTTGGTGGCGGTAGTATCCGTATCCACGATGCAGCATTGCAACAACGCACCTTCGAGATTCTTGCTTTCACACCAGAAGAGGCACAATTGAAATTCTGCTTCTTGATGAATGCCTTTAAGTTTGGTGCGCCTCCTCACGGTGGTTTGGCATACGGCTTGGATCGCTTCGTTAGCTTGTTCGCTGGTCTCGACAGTATCCGCGACTGTATCGCATTCCCAAAGAACAACCAAGGTCGCGATGTGATGTTAGGCGCTCCTGGTCTTGTGGATCAAAAGCAACTGGATGAGCTGATGATTGACCTGCGCGAGATTAAGGAGTGATTCGTGAAATAAAGACAACATAAACAACCATTCCGCTCGCCAACATTGCGAGCGGCGTGGTTTTTTACAAAAACTATCTAAATATATTGCTATTGGATAAACAATTCCTAATTGCAATTATGTAAAATAGCATATATACAATTCCATACATTTATAAAACTATCCTATACAATCCTACACAACACAAAACAACCCTACACAATATATATATTTATATGACCTACCTTGATGAATTATTATTAAACGACGACGAGAAGCAGAACGTAAAGGTGGAATATATCCCATTGACTGCTGATGATGATATAAAAGAACCTAATTTGCAAGATGGTGACGTGCTTGGCGTGTTGCCACTGCGTAATATGGTGCTCTTTCCTGGTGTATTGCTACCAGTGACTGTGGCACGCCCCAAATCCAAGAAATTAGTAACCAACGCATTCAAGAATGATGAGCTGCTTGCCGTTTGCTGCCAACGAGTGCAAGACGTACAAGAGCCATCGTCGGACGACCTATACACCATAGGTACTGCTGGTCGTGTGATGCGCACATTAGACATGCCAGATGGCAGTCTGATGGTCATTATGGAAGGTATTCAACGCATTGAGATACAGGAGATTGTCGCACAAAAGCCATACATGAAAGCCAGAGTGCATATCTCAGAAGAAGAATTTCCTAAACGCAATGACAAAGAGTTCATAGCGCTGGTTAGCAGTCTCAAGGCCCAAGCCGACAAGATTCTCAAACGCATGGAGAACATACCTGCCGAAGCGGGTATGACCTTGCGAAGCATTGACAACCCTCCTACGTTGGTAAACTATATCTGTGGTAACTTTGGCGTGCGCATAGCCGACAAACAACGCCTGCTGGAGATGTCCTCGCTCAAAGAGCGTGCCATAAACTTGCTCGAAATCCTGACAAGCGAACTGCAAATGCTTGATATGAAGGAGGTTATCAAGAGTAAGACCAAAGAGGATATAGACAAAGAGCAACGCGAATACTATCTGCAACGTCAGATGGAGACCATTCAGCGCGAGTTGGGTAATACCGATGAGCAAATGGCCAACGCCATGCTCGAACGTGCTAAACAAAAGAAGTGGAGCGAGAAGATGCAAACGACCTTTGAGAACGAACTCAAAAAGCTCCGTCGCATACCTACCCACTCTCCCGAGTACTCCACCCTGCAAAACTATTTGGAGATTCTGTTAGATCTGCCTTGGAACGAATACTCTGAGGACAACTACGATATTCGTAACGCACAAGCAGTGCTTGACCATGACCACTATGGCATGGAGAAAGTAAAAGAGCGTATCATAGAGTATTTGGCTGTACTTAAGATGAAAGCCAACAGCAAATCCGATGACATGAGAGCCCCTATCATCTGCCTCTATGGCCCTCCTGGTGTGGGTAAAACAAGTCTTGGTCGCTCCATAGCAGAAGCACTTGGACGTAAATATGCACGCATCAGTTTGGGTGGCTTGCACGATGAGTCGGAGATTCGCGGTCACCGTCGTACTTACATAGGCGCAATGCCAGGTCGCATCATTGAGAACCTGAGAAAAGTGAAGACCAGCAACCCTGTGTTTGTCCTGGATGAGATCGATAAGATAGGCTCTGACTACAAAGGTGACCCAACCAGCGCACTCTTGGAAGTGCTTGATCCTGAGCAGAATGGCACTTTCCACGATAACTACTTGGATGTGGATTATGACCTGAGTAAAGTACTCTTTATCGCTACAGCTAACTCCTTGGACACTATCCCTCGTCCACTCCTTGATCGTATGGAACTCATTGAGATGACGGGTTACCTGCAAGAGGAGAAAGAGGAGATTGCTAAACGTCACCTCTTGCCTAAAGAGTTGCACAACCACGGTCTGAAGGCCAGCCAACTCAAACTCAAGAAAGCTATTATAGGAGAGATCATAGACAAGTACACCCGCGAGTCTGGTGTGCGTAACTTAGAGCGACAAATAGCGGCTATCTGCCGCAAAGTGGTGACACGTATCTCCCTGGAGGAGGAATATAATGTGTCCGTCACGAGCGAAGACCTCGTGGCATACCTCGGCAAGCAACGCTACTCACGCGATGAATGGGAGACTAATAAGTATATAGGTGTCGTTACAGGTCTAGCATGGACACAAGTGGGCGGTGAGATACTCTTCATAGAGACCTCGCTCTCGCCAAGCAAGACCCCTACCCTCACGCTGACAGGTAACTTGGGCGATGTGATGAAGGAGTCTGCCACCATTGCTATGGGCTATATCAAGGCGCATGCCGATCGGTTTGGCATAGCACGTAAGCAACTGGATACCCACTCGGTGCATGTACACGTACCCGAAGGCGCTATACCTAAGGATGGTCCAAGTGCAGGTATCACTATGACAACAGCACTCGTGAGTGCGTTTACACGCCGCAAAGTACGTCCACGCATTGCTATGACAGGTGAGATGACACTCCGCGGTAAGGTACTCCCTATCGGTGGTGTGAAAGAGAAGATCTTGGCTGCTAAACGCGCAGGTATCACCGATTTGGTGCTCTGCCAAGACAACCGCAAGGATGTAGAGGATATAGCACCTAAATACCTCAAAGGACTATCCTTCCACTATGTGAAGGATATTCAGGAGGTGATAGACTTCGCTTTGTTATAATTTAGGCGTCCGGGAGCCGGCTTCCGTCGTCCCAATTATCGCAGAATAGCAAGGGTATAAGCATACTGCTTATCGATATTTACCTTGGTTAGTAAATCGACATGTTCGGTGCTGACCAAGGTATTTTTTATGCCGTCAATGCTAGTAATACCTGTGCCCTGCATTTTCAGTACCGCCTCTTTCTTTGTCCAAAGGCATGTGAATGCGATATCGGGAGAAGTGGCTGCCCATATCTCAGCATGTTCCTTCTCGTTCATAGTACGCGCCACTAATTCGGGTTTAGCGGTGCGAATATGCTCTATGTCAATACCTATTTGCTTTTCGCTGATAGCCACAGCTATACCATGCTGACAATGTGAGATTGAGAAACATGGACCATGCTCCAAGCGTGGGGCGCCGTGTTCGTTATAGAGGAAGAGCGGGAAGCCGGTGTCCGGTGTCCGGCGGCCAGTATCAGGAGTAGAAAACCCAGCGTCCGGTGTCTGGCTGCCGGAAGAGGCAAGCAGTTGCATAAGCAACTCGTAGGATTTGAGGCAGCAGAACTGACCAAAGAGATGTTTGTAGCCAAGTGCTTGTTGTCGGCGTTGCTCGCTTACCAAAGGCAATAGCCGAGCTACTTCCTGCTCGGTGCATTGCTTCATATCATCAAAAATGAGATATTGCACGACTGCGTGATTATTGATTACCCCAAGCTGCTGGCCAAGGATTGTGTGTGATACCTGCCATCTGTTGCATTTGCTCATGTGCGACGTCACGCAATCGCTCTACTTCCGTTTTGCGTGGTTGCTTGGTATCGGGATAAATAGGTTCACCAATAGTCACTGTCAGCAATGGCAACTCCTTGGGTGCAAAGAGTCGATAGATACCTTTGCGCTCGCGGAACGTAATCACGCAAGGTAGCAATGGCATACCGTATTTATAACTCATGGTGAACGCACCTTTTTGGAATGGGCGCAATGGTTTATACATATCCCATCGGCACGCCTCAGGGAAGATATGGAACCACCAACCGCGACGATGGAACTCATCAAACGCTTCGTTAAACTTCTTCATAGCGCTCATGCCTGCTTCCGCTTCGGGGATTGGTATGCCACCTGCAATACGCATGAAATAACCATCTTTGGTGCGGAAATTAGGTGCGAACATAGGAATACGTGTGGTATGTATGCTATTCACAGCTATGAGTACACATGGACAATCTAAACGATAGACATGGTTGGCTATTGTGATGGCTCCGTTCTTCAATCCTTTCTTGTGTTTTTTCAACACCTCACGTCCTCGAATACGCAACCCCATCTGCACTCGCAACTTGATGCGAAGTAATATATGTAAGAATACATAGTATCCCAAAAAGAGGTTGAGTTTGTTCCCTATACTATCGTCTAAATACGGATACTTATCGTCAATGGTTAGTTCCTTGGTGTATTTAGGAAATAAGGTGCGCGCAAAGGGATTATCTTGTGGATAATCCAATGCAGGTTGAGGGATATACTCTCCTTCTTGCACTCGTAGTTGTTCGTATTGTTGGTTCATGAGGGCGATGGGTAATGATGGAGTTTAGTGTTTGCTACGTCTCTCTTTGCGCGCAGCTTTGCGTGCATGATGCTTTTGTTCCAAGTTGTCAATAGCTTTGCCTACTGCCTCTTTGGCATCCAATGCCAATTGTTTGAACTTGTCATGGCGTTTCTCATCTTGCAGCAGAAGGTTCACCTTGAACTGTCCGTCTCGACCAGTACCGTCAGCAATAGAAGCTTGTTTGAAGTGATCGAAGGCATTGCTGCGCAAGCGGTGGGTGATAGGTTGTTTCAGACGAAGGCTATCTCGTTTGGCTTCGTACTCTATGTTCATCTTCTTCATTTCTTCGTCCACAATGGCAGTAAAACGCTCGGCATCTGCTTGCGATGTCATCTGATTGGCGAACTCAAAATAGAAGTGGTAAGTACTTTTCTCTACATCCGCAAAAGCAATAGAGAATTTGGTAGGCATATTCAGTGCCTCTTCCGCTTTCTGTACAGCAGTCATAAACTGATTCTCTTGCAACTTCTCGCCCGTGATACTCACGATACCGTTGACCTTTTGTACCATGTGAATAGTAGGTGTGCCAAAGTATTTTGGTCCTACTTCAATCAGGTCACTCACATCGTAGCGGTACAATCCAGCGTAGGTAGTCACGATAGGCGAATAGCGTTTGCCTTCTTCCAACTCATAGAGCTGCCAATAACGTGGATTAGGATTATCCAAATCTTCTTCCGCAATAAATTCATAATAATGGAAGTGTGGAAAGAGTGTGGTATCAATACCCTCATCCATGACAAAGCCAAAGCGACATTCTGAAGAGAAATAACCAATCTCCTGATGACAGATATCATCCGCGAAAGAGCCCTTAAACTTATCCAAATACACCTTGGTATTTCCACATTTCCAAGTAGAAAGTGTCTGTAGATTAGGCCAATAATGGCGTGGCAGTGGCGTATAGTACTCCTCTTTCAGGCGTCGAAGTTCAGCGGCACGTTTGGGATTAGGTTTGAGGTCTTTCTCCAATTCTTGGCGTATATAATCAGGGATATTGAGATCCTTATTCATGGTGCCATTCTCGATATCCTCCACGTATTTGTCGTAGTATTCGATAGCGTTATGCTGCATCTCTACGATAGTACTTGGGTTAGCGGTGACCAACATTGTCACGTCTTGCTCAATGCTCAATCGCATGATAGCATAGTAGCGAGCGTTGTAGTCAGGGATATCATAAACGATAGAAGAGAACGCATAGTGCTTCTTGATGAATCCTGGTACATCTTTTCGTGTCAGTCCGGATACTGAACCAAACACGGTACCATCCAGCGAGCGACCTTCAACTGCCTTGCCCACAATAATCACCACTTTGCCTGCAAACACCATCTTGCGTTGGCGAATGAAGTTGAAGATCCATAGGCGTGTCATCTTACCATAGATACGCTTGAGGTAATGCTTAGTGATAGGAATCCATTTGGGTTCGGCAGTAGTACCACTTGTAGTGGCATACATAACGGGATGACCTGGGAAGAGGATATCTGCGGCACCTTCTTTGGTGCGATTGACGTATGGACGCAGTTTCTCATAGTCTTGGCGATGCACATATTGTTGATAGCGTGCATACAATTCTGTGTCCGTTTTGCAATCTAATATCTCTGCAAAGTGATGCTCTCTACCATAGACGGTGTCTTTAGATAGTTCGAGCATTTTGCGAAGCGTCTTCTCTTGGGTCTTGCGTGGATCCCTTGATGCTACATTCAGTTTATGTAACTCAATCCTGCCGACAATTCCCATTACGAAGTTAATAAGCAGTGGATATTTCAACATAAAATATACGATTTTTATGATTTTTCGCTGCAAAATTAAGAAATTTATTTGGAATATGCAAGCAAAAAAGCGATTTAATAGCGAAAAGTGCTATCAAACATATTTTTTTCAAAAAATATTTGGAAGTTCGTAATTACTTCAATCTAAGGAATCCAATGCCAAATCGTTTAACGGCAGCGCGTTCCAGATCTTCTCTTACCGATGGATCGGCTATGCTAATCAATGCCTTAGCTCGTTCTGCTAATGGCAAGTTACGCAGATAGACGATTCCATGCTCTGTGGCTATATACTGTGCTTGGAAGCGTGTGGTCACTACGCCAGCGCCTGGTGCCAAGTTCGCCACAATCTTGCTCTGACCTTTGCTGGTCATACTGGGCAAAGCGATAAAGCACTTTCCGCCTTCGGAGAGCGCAGCACCATACATGAAGTCGTGTTGTCCGCCGACACCAGAGATGATGGTTTCGCCAATGGAATCGGCACAGATCTGACCCGTCAAATCCACTTCAATGGCGGAGTTGATGGCCATAGCCTTGGGGTTTTGGCGGATATTTTGTGGGTCGTTGGTGAATGCTACGTCGCGAATAACGAAGTCTGGATTATTATCCATATATTCGTATAGGTGTTTTGAGCCCAAGACTAGACTGCCCAAGGATTTGCCAGGGTAAATCTTTTTGAGTGAGTTGTCGATGATACCTTTCTCTATGAGTGGTAAGACACCATCGGTGATAGCCTCGGTGTGTAGTCCCAAGTGTTGATGCGAGCTGAGTGCGTTGATGACGGCATTGGGTATGCCCCCTACTCCAATCTGCAAGGTCGCTCCGTCGGGTATCTCATTGGCGATGAAGTTACCGATGCGTGTTTCTATCTCGCTTGGTACAGGTGTAGGCACCTCAATTAGGGGTTCATCACCGCGACACATAGCAGCAATCTGACTCACGTGTATGACAGGGTCGCCAAAGGTACGAGGCATGTATTTATTGACTTGTGCAATGACGATCTTGGCACATTCGGCACCAGAGAAAGCAATGTCGGCAGAGATGCCATACGAACAATATCCGTTCTCATCGGGTTCGCTCACGTTTAGGAATGCTACATCTACGGGCACTTGTCCGCTACGGAAGAGGAATGGCACTTCGCCCAAGAAGCAAGGGATAGTGTCAGCTACGCCTTGACGCATGGCACGGCGCAGGTTATTAGGAACGAAGATATTGATGGCTCGGAACGATTCCATGAGTTCGGGTTTGGCGTAAGGAGCTTCTTCGGGGTGGATACCGAAACCCGATATGACTTTCACGTCACGTAGTTCGCTGGCGCGCTCTGTGAGTGCACGCAGTAGCACCATGGGTATAGATGTCGATCCTTGTACGACAATCGTGTCGCCTGATTTCACGAGGCCTACCGCCTCAATAGGTGAAAGGTATTTCATATTCATTCTAATGTGTAAAGTTAAAAGGGGCAGGCTTATTTATCGTGGTAGTCGCGGTTGAAGAGAGCAAGACGTTGGTCAAGAAGTTCGTATTGATCTTCACGTATGCAAGATACACAACCACGCATACCCTCGCGTTGAGCACCTGTGCTAGCAAGAGAGATAGCTGATATACCATAATAAATCAGTTTGTTTACCATCTTCTCACCCGTCCAATCTTTATAACCAAAAGTAAAGAAGAAACCATCACCTACCTCTTGCTCGTCCGCATCTTCGTTATATACAATGTGGAAACCGTTGCGAAGCATAATCTCCTTCACCAACTTAGCTCTTCGCGCATACTCGCGAGTGGTAGTCACAAAATCAATCTTACCCTGACACGCCGCCTTGAACATAGCTGTCATGGCAAACTGCACACTATGTGTTACACCCGAAGACAAACTATACAAGACATTATAAATGAAATTACGCAAGAACTCGCCATCGTTCTGATAACGCTCTGCTAAACTCGCAAAACGACGATGTGCTAAATATGGATTAATAGCCACAATAGCCGCACGCTGACCTGCATAAGAGAACATCTTAGAGCAAGAAATCATGTGCAGACAATTATTCGTATATCTGCCCACAGTAGGTTGATATGGAGGCTCGTAAGGCATACCTCGTTCCGCATCGCGGAAGTCCATATTCAAATATGCCAAATCCTCAATAACCAACACATTATATAACGATGCCAAACGACCAATAATCTCCAATTCGCGCTCCGTAAGACACATCCATGATGGGTTATTGGGGTTGGAGAAAAGCATAGCCGCTATCCTACCCGACTTGAAATGGCGCTCCAGTTCAGCAGCCAAGGCCTCGCCACGGAAATCCGCCACATCAAACGCGTCCACACGTACACCAATAACCTTGCATTGTTGCTTCTGCACAGGGAAACAAGGATCAAGGAAAAGAATCGTATCGCGTTTCTCGTCCAATTGCGACACCAACATATTAATGGCAAACGCCGCTTGCATACTACCCACGGTAGGCACGATGCACTCGGTCGGAATATCCAAATTCATAAACGCACGCACAAACTCGCTACCCCAGTGCTTCACCTCGGTGATACCCGTGATAAGAGGATACTTGGAGCCAAATCCTGCTTTGAGCGCTTTGTGTTCAGCTGCAATACCTATCTGCTCAGCAGGCAAGCCAGGCTCACCTAACTCCATGTGGATAAACTCTACACCCGTAGCACGTTCAATATCCTTGACTACGCCCACGAGTTGGCGAATAGAAGAAGCACCAAGTTCCTTGGCATTGCGCAGACCAAAATCAATACATGTTTGGTCCACGAGTTGTTTATTTAACGGAAAACTCATTCGGAATTATTTTCTTAAGACAACATAGACAACATCTGCGCGGCGCCAACATTGCGCCTTGCCTATGAGCAATAATTCATGCCGCTGAGCAATGTTGGTGAAGCGGAATTGTTGTTTAAGTTGTTTTTATAAAATCCATCTACTGTTTACTATTTAGAAGCACGGAATCCAGCTTCAATGGCTGCGAGGTTAGCAGTCACAACAGCTTCGCCTTTGCGGGCAAAGATACGTTTTATGCCCTCTACCATCTTATCATGGTCGATACCCAGCATTGGAATAGCAGCACCAAGAAGTACCATATTTGCCGCTTGCGCAGGTGCACCCGCCTCCTTAGCCAAGGTCTCTACATCTAAGAGCAGATGGTGATTGATGGTTGCTACATGTGCCAACACTTCCTCTATATTAGGATAATTGGGGATATTCACAAAAGGCTTGTTAGAAGTAACAATCCAACCGTCTTCTTTCAGATAAGGAAGATAGCGGAGTGCCTCCATCGGTTCGAGCGAAATAATAATATCTGCCCCACCCTTTGGAATAAGATCCGAGTAGATTGGCTCAGAAGAGAGACGAAGATTAGATTGTACATCGCCACCTCGCTGACTCATACCATGCACTTCGGCTTGTTTGAGATAAAGCCCTTCGTTGAGAGCTGCATCACCAATCACAGTGGCAATAGAGAGAATACCTTGTCCGCCTACGCCTGCTAAAATAATATCGCGTTTCATGAGAGTATTGTTTAGAATTGTTTAGAATGGTGTTAGAATGGTTATTTTTTGTTTTGTTTGAGGTGACGTTTGAGGGTTTGGATACACTCACGGCGAGCGATGACAACGCTAGTGCCCTTGTATGCTACTTCCTCGCGGAGCACCTGTTTGATTTCCTCCATATTCTTTGGCAGTGGCACCACTACACGCACATGCTCAGGCTCTACGCCCAAGCCACAGCAGATAGCCTCCAAACGACCTGTACCTGCCGAGTCTTGTCCGCCTGTCATACCTGTGGTAAGGTTGTCGGAAATCAGTACCACCACATTAGCATGGCTATTCACGCAGTCCAACAGTCCTGTCATACCCGAATGGGTAAACGTACTATCGCCAATGACAGCAAACGAAGGGAACTGACCTGCATCAGCAGCACCCTTGGCCATTGTGATACTAGCACCCATCTCTACACAAGCGTGGATAGCATGGAAAGGCGACAATGCACCCAAGGTATAACAACCTATATCACCAAAAATCTTTGACCCATCGTACTCAGCAGCCACTTCATTAAGAGCTGCATACATATCACGGTGTCCACAACCCTGACAAAGTGCTGGTGGACGACCAACGACTAGTTCAGGAATCTGGCATCCGGGAGCCGGCAGCTGGTCCCCCACTAACGCTTGAGCTACGCAGTCTGGTGTGAGTTCGCCCAAACGAGGAAGATCGCCCGTCAGACGACCTTTAACAGCCACAGAAGATGGCACCATACCAAGGAGCAATTCTTCTACTACGGGCTGTCCCTCCTCCATAACCAAGATCTCCTCGGCACCGTCAGCTACGAGTTGGTCAATCAATGCGGTTGGCAATGGGTATTGGGTGACTTTCAGTACACTTGCCTCTTGGCTTTCGCCAATGACTTCGCGAAGATAGTTATAAGCAATACCTGTCGTAAGGATAGCTTTCTTGGGGTTAGTACCCTTAGTATAGGAATTGTATTGCGATTCCTCGCTAGTTTGTATGAAGTCAGCTTGTGCATCAACGAGCTCGGCGTAGTTCTTACGCGCGAAGGCAGGTAGAAGAATAAAATGATTGGCATTCTCAGGTGCAGTAAGCGCATTTTGTTCTCTTGGCGTGTCAATTGTCTCCACTACAGCACGAGAGTGCGCCATACGCGTTGTCACACGCAATAAGATAGGTGTACGCAAAGACTCTGACAAATCGAAAGCATAATGCATCATATCGTATGCCTCTTGTTGGTTGCTCGGTTCGAGGCATGGAATCATAGCAAACTTAGCATAGAAACGCGAATCCTGTTCGTTCTGAGAGGAGTGCATAGAAGGGTCGTCTGCTGCTACCACTACAAGGCCACCATTCACGCCCGTAATGGCCGCGTTCATAAAAGCATCTGCACAGACATTCATTCCCACATGTTTCATACAAACGAGCGCACGCTTGCCCATATACGACATGCCGAGCGCGCCTTCCATAGCAGTCTTTTCGTTAGTTGCCCACTGGCAGAAAATATCGCTTTTTGCTTTGCGCTTTTCCACTAATTGTATATATTCCGTAATCTCTGTTGAGGGGGTACCAGGATAAGCATATACGCCGCTCAATCCCGCATCAATAGCGCCTTGCGCTATGGCTTCATCGCCTAAAAGGAGGTGCTTCATGGTGTCAATAATTAACAATTAATAGTTAATATTCATTCAGTAGATTTATTTCTTGCCTGCAAAGATACAAAAAAAATCGCATCTATGCAAATGCATTATGCGATTTTATACCATATTATGTTGTACAACATCATTGCAATACCTCTTTCATACGTTCTTCCACCTCTCGTAACGGAATTAGAACAAAGTCGCGTTCGTGCATGCGAGGGTGAGGAAGAGTAAGCGTTGGAGAATTCTGAATCTTAAATTTTGATTTATCAATTGCCTGCAATAGGTCAATATCAATCACACGATCGTGGTAGATACCATTGACCGATTTGTGTGTACGTCCCATCTCGCGCTCGATCTGCTGTGTGATGAGCAGCAACCGTTCAAGCGAATAGTCTGTACGATACACCACAACGATATTCGCAAACTCATTCTCCGACACAAACCCATGAGGCGCACTGCGGTATATAGAAGAACACACCAACTGCTCACCCACCCGACAATCCAATAAACGGAGCACCTCACGAAGATTCGCTTCGCGATCACCCAAATTTGTACCTATGCCAAAATAAATGAGCACCTTTGTGAAATAAACTTTTTCTATTATCAAAAATAATGGAAAGGCCATCTACCCTTCCATTATTTTCATAACAGTAATTCGTTGTTAAGCTAATTATGGCAACATCAACGCAGCAACAAGCGCCAAAATTGCGTAGAACTCTGGGAGCGCAGCGTAGATCATGGTGTTGGTTTGTACATCGTGACCAGCAGCGATACCTGCGATACCGTTAGCACAAACTTGACCTTGACGGATAGCAGAAAGCAAGCAAACCAAACCTACTGCCAAACCTACTGCAAAAAGCATAGGACCTTGAGCAGCAAAATCTTTACCCATCCACATCAAGAAAGCTACGAAGCCGTACAAACCTTGAGTAGCAGGAAGAGCAGAGAGAATCATGTAAGAGCTTGATTTCTCTTTGTTCTTTTTCAAAGCACCTTCTGCAGCGTTACCAGCAATAGTGGTACCAAAAGCAGAACCTACACCAGCGAGGCCCAACATCAAGCCCCAACCGAGATAACCTAAAATTTCGTTCATAATTGTAATTTGTTTATTTTGTTAATTATTATTTATTCTATTATTTCTTAAATGGTTGATACAAAGTACCTTTACCTTCGTATCCCGCGTTCTTGAAGTACTCTACAAAGCTTAGACGCAATGGGTGAACGAACGCACCCAGCGCAGACATAGCGAGGTTCAATACGTGACCCAAAATCAAGATAATCACGAATGGAATCCATGTAACCACACTATCGCCCAAGACCATATTGCCCAAGTCATTGAATGCTGCACCCAACATACCACCTGCCAAACCGAGGGCATACAAACGGATATAAGAGAGCACATCACCCAAGATACCAGTAGCCATATTGTAGGTATCCCAAAGACCAGCACCAATGTTAATCAATGGGTTGCGACCAGGAGTGTTAAAGATATAGATACCCAAAGCAGAAACTACCGCCAAAGCAATCAATGTCCATTTGAACACAGCTGCTGGCAATATAGTCATACCGAGGATAGCTAAGATCAAACCACCTACGATAAGCAAGGTCCAGCCCCAAGTGGCAATATTCTCCTTGAAACCAGTTTGTTTGGTGTAGCAAATAGCTTTCACTACCATCGCCAAACAGATATGGAACACACCAATGCAGAGTGCCAATACCATTTGAATCGAATAGGAAGAACCTGCCACTAAGATATTTCCTGGTACTGCTGGATCAGCCATAGAAGCTGGTGCCCATGCGTTTACCATAATATTTTTAAGCGCATCAGGCATCCATGCGGCCTCAAAGATATTAATACCCATAAAGGTTCCAAGGAAGAAACCAACAATGGTAGTACCCACACCCAACACGGTAATGATAGGACCAAGGCCCTCGAACATAGCGATATTGAGTTTCTTCTTAGCGATAAGCACACCAATAATCATGAGCAAGATACCATAACCACAGTCACCCATACACATCGCGAAGAAGAGCAAGAAGAATGGAGCCAATATAGGAGTTGGGTCGAACTCACCATAGTTAGGCCAACCATACATACCGGTCAATGACTCAAAGAGTTTGGTAAAACGGTTGTTACGCAACTTGATAGGCGTATTATCCTCTGCAGTTGGGTCTTCCTCTTGGTAGTACACATCTTGTTTAGCAAGCATCTCTTGGAGTGCAGACACTTGATCAATTGGACAGAAGCCTTCAAGAAGCTTCAATGCGCCATCGCACTCTGTCTCAGTATTGAGTGTCACGCGCTTCCAGTCGATTTGTTGCTGCAAGTCTTTGAGTTCTGCCTCCAAAGCAGGGATATTCTCTTTTGCCCAAAGTTCGATACGTGCATTTTGAGCCACAAGCAGACCATGGAGTCCCTCTACGTCCTTTTGCAAGTCAGCAGAAGACTTAGCGTTGAGTTGTTGCTCTTGGCATGCTTCTAATTCAACCGCTACTTCACCTGCTTTAACCACCTGTACGAAATATACAGTAGCACCTTCTTCTGCTACTATAATACCCCACTCTTCTTGGAAGAGTTTCTTGGCGCAAGAGAAATAACGAAGGGTATAACCTGCAGCACGGAGTTGTTCCAAACGCTCTGCTGAGAAGTCACCCCAAATAGCCATGCGATTCGCCTCTTTTTGAGTAGCAGCAATGCGTTGTTCAAGATTTGCTTTCTCTGTAAGCAATTGGTCAGGTGCACCTTGCGCAATAATCTTACGAGTTTGTTCAGCCTTGGCAAGGAGTTCTTGCAAGTGTTGGTCATCCGCCATTCCTGCTGCCTTCTCGGTGATATGTACAACGCCTGCCTCGCGCAATTGCTCAAGGAATGCTTCGTACTCACGATGGAAAACAAGGAAGGTGTATTTCTTCATTTGCGTAATCATAGTTTGACCTCCTTTCCTTCGGCATTCGCCTGTTTAGCCAATTCCTCAGCCATACGAGCTTCTGCCTCACGCTTAGACTTAACAATCTTTTGTGATGACTTGCTCAGGTTCTCCTCGTCTTCCATAAAGCGTTTAATCTTACGGATAGCATCTTGGAAACCAGGTATTTGCACTTTCTCGAAGAGGTTTACCTTTTGGGTAGTTTTCTTACGAGCATAGTCTAGGAGTTCCACCTTGCGGCGCACGAACTCCTGACGAATACCTACGTCAGCAATGGCTTTTAATTGGTTGAAACCGTCTGCAAACCATTTTGGAGAAGAGAAGATGCTAAACTCTTTGGTTGAGTACACTACCTCTTCCAATACTGGTACACGTACACCTGCGATCTTCTTGATCGTCATGCGTACATCGTCCACATGGATGAGACTCGTGTCAAACTCTCCCCAGAGTGCTAACATCTGATCGTAGTCTTTGATACGACGATCCACCTCTTCGTCAAGCGCCTTGATCTCGTCCTTCGCACGCTTCACTTCGAGTCGGAGAGCCGACTCTTTGCTTTGCAGCGTAGGCAAAGTACGTTGGCGCATCTTGAGGTCTTTCTCCAAAGCCTGCAACGATGTTTTATTAAATTGATAATTGATAGCCATAATCTATTATGCTTTTGGCCAGTATTTATTTACAAGTTCTTGTTTGATGTTTGCCTCTTCTGGTTTGAAGTACTTGCCGAACAAGGTCCAAGCTACATCCAACATTTGTGTGGTATTGATGTTTACGTCAATAGCCAAGATTTGTGTAGAATAAGCCTTCGCAAACTCCAAACAACGCTCATCGTAGTCGGTGAGGTCGAAACCGTTCTCTTGCTTTGTTTTTGCGTTAGCAGCATCGGCGTACAAGCGAACAGCAGCGTTCATTACTTGTGGGTGATCTTCGCGTGTCTTCTTACCTGCAACCAATTGTTTCAAGCGAGACAATGAACGGAATGGATCGACGATAACCTTACCGATATCAGAGTCACGACGGAGGTACAACTGACCCTCGGTGATATAACCGGTGTTATCTGGAATAGCGTGAGTAATATCACCACCTGAAAGGGTTGTGACCGCGATAATAGTGATAGAACCACCACCTGCTTCCTCTGGGAATTGAACCGCTTTCTCATAGATCTTAGCAAGGTCAGAATAGAGAGAACCTGGCATAGAGTCTTTAGAAGGAATTTGGTCCATACGGTTACTTACGATAGCAAGCGCATCGGCATAAAGGGTCATATCGGTCAGAAGCACAAGCACTTTCTCGTGTTTTTGAACAGCAAAGTACTCGGCTGCACAAAGTGCCATATCTGGAATCAACAGACGCTCTACTGGTGGGTTCTCTGTGGTGTTAACGAAAGACACAATACGATCCAACACACCTGCGTTAGAGAACACATTCTTGAAGTAGAGGTAGTCGTCGTTGGTAAGACCCATACCACCAAGAATAATCTTATCTGCCTCTGCACGCAATGCCACGTTTGCCATTACTTGGTTATATGGTTGGTCAGGGTCAGCAAAGAATGGAATTTTTTGTCCTGACACGAGTGTATTATTCAAGTCAATACCTGCGATACCAGTAGCAATGAGTTCTGATGGTTGTTTACGGCGAACAGGGTTCACACTTGGACCACCAATCTCAACCTCTGTACCCTCAATAGCAGGTCCGCCATCGATAGGATCACCATACGCGTTGAAGAAGCGACCTGCTAATTGCTCGCTCACCTTGAGTGATGGAGCCTTGCCCAAGAATACTACCTCAGCGTTGGTAGGGATACCCTCAGTACCCTCGAACACTTGGAGAGTCACATCATCGCCCATGATCTTAACGACCTGTGCGAGTTTGCCATTCACAGTAGCGAGCTCGTCGTTACCTACACCTTCAGCCTTGAGTGAGCAAGTAGCCTTGGTGATAGCTGTGATTTGTGTATAAATCTTTTGAAATGCTTTTGCCATAGTCGTTATGCTTTGATTTGTTTCTCAGCGAGCAGGTCGTTGAGTTGTTGTTGATATTGATAGAATGCCTCGCTCTTGAATTCAGAGTAGTTCATCTGCTTGCAAAGGTTGATCACACGTTTGAAGTAGGTACTTACATCGTTGAAATCAGCGAAATCATAGTCATGCTTGCAAATATCCATCACGAGGTTGAGGATATATTGTTGACGCTCCATTGGGCAGACAGCATCGATCTTATCGAACGCATCTTGTTGCAGCACTACGAAGTCGATTACCTCAGCTTTCCAGAACTCCTCATGGTAGTTTACAGGTACACCGTCGTCACCAAGGATGTTGATTTGCTCTTGGATTTCTTTACCACGTTGCAGATAAGTCTTCATATCGTTGACCTTGCCAAGCCACTCACCATCGATGAGGTTGGTAATATACTCCTCAAACTCAGGATATTCGATATACTTAGAATAAGAGTCAATTGGGTTCACAGCAGGGTAACGCTTGCGGTCAGCACGAGCTTGCTC
>JAZUCY010000050.1:0-31114 GCA_045639365.1 Paludibacteraceae bacterium | reverse complement strand
AAACTCCAGCTGCACACGGTCGTTGATCATCTCCATACGAGTCATCTCGCCCTTGTGGGTGGATACATACTCAATGATCTTACCCGAGCAGTCCTCTGGGGTGTTCACGGTCAGTTGCTCCACAGGCTCGCACTTCACGCCATCAATCTCCTTGATGATGACTTGTGGCTGACCCACTTGCAATTCATATCCCTCACGACGCATGGTCTCAACGAGTACGCTCAAGTGCAATACACCACGACCAAACACATTCCACGATGTCTCGTCTGTTCCGCGCTCTACGCGCAACGCCAAGTTCTTCTCCAACTCTTTGTTCAAGCGGTCTTGGATATGGCGAGAAGTCACGAACTTACCGTCCTTGCCAAAGAATGGCGAATCGTTGATGGTAAACACCATTGACATCGTTGGCTCATCGATTGCAATTGGATCGAGTGCCTCTGGATTCTCAAAATCGCAAATCGTATCGCCGATCTCAAAGCCCTCAATACCGATAAGTGCGCAGATATCGCCTGATTTCACTTCTTCCACTTTTGCGCGACCCATACCGGCAAAGGTGTGCAGCTCTTTGATCTTGCATCTTACCTTGCTGCCATCTTTCTTCGCGAGTGTCACGTTCTGACCGTTCTTGAGTGCACCACGGTGTACGCGTCCCACAGCAATACGACCGAGGTATGGACTATAATCCAAGCTGGTGATGAGCATCTGTGGTGTACCGTCCAACATCTCTGGCGCAGGCACATGCTCAATGATGGTATCCATCAATGCGGTGAGGTCAGTCGTTGGCTTGTGCCAATCGGTGGACATCCAACCGTTCTTAGCTGAGCCGTAGATGGTTTGGAAATCGAGTTGCTCCTCGGTCGCGTCAAGGTTGAGCATCAGGTCAAACACCTCCTCTTGCACCTCGTCTGGACGGCAGTTGAGTTTATCTACTTTGTTGATGACTACGATAGGTTTGAGATTGAGCTCAAGGGCTTTTTGAAGCACGAAGCGAGTCTGTGGCATAGGGCCTTCGAAGGCATCTACAAGGAGCAGCACGCCGTCTGCCATGTTCAGTACGCGCTCCACCTCGCCACCGAAGTCGGCGTGGCCTGGAGTGTCAATCACATTGATCTTGCAGCCTTTGTATTCAATGGCTACGTTTTTCGCCAGGATGGTGATACCACGCTCGCGCTCCAACTCGTTGTTATCGAGGATAAGTTCGCCTTTTTGCTCGTTCTCACGAAACAGGTTCGCGGTGTACAACATCTTGTCAACCAAGGTGGTTTTACCATGGTCAACGTGTGCGATGATTGCTATATTTCTAATGTTTTGCATAATCTTTTTGTGTGCTTGTATGTATGCGCACATTGCGCATATTACGAAAAAGCCTGCAAAATTAGTGAATTTTCTTCACATACGCAAGAAAAATCGCATAAAACTTGTGCATTCCAAAAAAATACACTACTTTTGCTTCCCAAAATTAACCATTCCCGATGAAATATCGCTTTACCGACATACTCATAGACACATCCTTGCATTGTGTTATGCGTCGTGCGCAAGTTGTGCGACTGACCAATATTGAGTTTCGGTTGCTTGAATACTTAGCGCAAAACGCCGACCACATCTGTTCGCGAGAGGACATATTAAACCATGTCTGGGGACACCAATTTCAATACGACACGGGCACGATTGATGTGCACATTCACTCTCTTCGTCGCAAACTCGGTTTCAGCAACCAATACCCCATCGAATCAATCCGCAGCGTGGGTATTATTTTGCACACGCAACCGAAACCGCAACCCTATACCCTCAATATCCAAGACTTTGCTATTCAATGGATTACCGACCACCAATCCGACTTTCAAGCCAAACAGCTCACCCCACGCTTGCACCTTGATCCGTTTGTTAGCGCAATCACCATCTCACCACAAGACCTCAGCCAGATGTTAGACGGCATTCTGCAAGTCCTTCTGCCCGTCTCTCACCCGGGTGTCATCTACATCAAGTCCCACTTGGGAAGCCACCATTTCTCTCTGTCATTAGACATCAACGGCACAATCAACGAGCTCCGTATTCCGATTGCATAACAATTTAAGATACATTTAAGCCACTTTCATTTCAAAATTACTACCTTTGCCGCAAAATTCATGATTATGCGACAAAGACTACTTTCTTTTCTCCTTTTCTTCGCTCCTTTGGCGTTTGCCAGCTCGGACTCCACTGCCATTTTTCAGGGCTATAGTGGCGGTATGATGCTACATGCAGGTTATCTCTTTGGCAACAATCCTTCTGCCGTCCTTCCCACAGGCGAATCCATTGCTTCGCAAGGCATTACCTGTGGCATTGGCGGATCGTTGCGTGTGAACCTCAAGCAACATCTTCGCATAGGATGCGAGGGCTTTGTTTCCACAATGAACAGCCAACTAACCGACCAGCGACAGTCTTTACAATCAGGCAGTTATGTCAGAACAGGATGGGGCGGATTATTGGCAGATGCCTGCTGGCGCGGCGAACGCTTTTGGCACTTCATCGGTGGCTCAGTAGGAGGTGGTGCCATGCACACCTTAGCAGTAGTAAAGGGTAACGAAAACGACTGGATACCAGAGGAATCCGTCGTCTTAAACAAACAAAGTTTCATGTACATCAATCCATATATTGGTATAGACTACTGCCTAACTCACCGCGCGCATGTCTGCCTTCGTTTTGATTGGATGTTGGCTTTTGCCAAAAAGCATTTGCTCTATCCCACAGGTCCTCGCCTCTATATCGGATTTATGTTCTGTCATTAAGTCTAACTTCTAACAGCGCAGCGGTCTAATATCTAACTTCTAACAGCGTAGCGGTCATAATATGAATTTCTCAGGTATTCTTCTTGGTTTAGTTTCTTTTCTTTGTATAGGTCTTTTTCATCCTTTGGTTATCAAGGGCGAGTATTATTTTGGCACTAAGTGCTGGTGGGTTTTCGCTTGTGTAGGCATAGCAATGCTCATAGGTTCGTTATTCACGAGTAATATGTATCTATCTGTTATTCTTGGAGTTATTGCTTTTTCTAGTTTTTGGTCTATTCTCGAACTATTCCAGCAGGAGAAGCGTGTCCAACGTGGCTGGTTTCCCTCAAACCCCAATCGCAAATAATCCCTTCGCATTTCCCCTCGCTATCTCCCCGCCATCTCTCTGCTATCCTACCGCCATCTCTCTGCTATCCTACTGCTATCTCCCCGCTATCAACTACGGTAGATATACGGTTGATACACGGTAGATATACGGTAGATATACGGTAGATAAACGGTATATTCGTATAGGAATACCGTAGGAACATCGTATATATCAAATCTTTACACCATTTTTACAAAAATAGCAAAATTTCTCTCCATAAATTTGCTAATCTCATATCTTTTTTGTACCTTTGCTGCATGATTTCAAACAAAGCGGAGTTATTTACTTAAGATTCAGCGGTCGCGTTTTGGGATGTGCCCTAAAATGCGGAGCGGTGGCAATAAAAACGCTCTACAATGTAAAAGATTTATTTAGATTTCTTGGCGCTCGCGCCAAAGGAGCTCTATTAACCTCATAATTAATTCAAAATTCATAATTACCTCAACTATGGCTCGCACAGTCCTCTCTCACCCTTTCGATTCTAT
Source organism: Paludibacteraceae bacterium (assembly GCA_045639365.1). Classification (GTDB taxonomy): domain Bacteria; phylum Bacteroidota; class Bacteroidia; order Bacteroidales; family Paludibacteraceae; genus Colicola. Next base: position 27,494 of record JAZUCY010000050.1, on the reverse strand, counting down.
TTCGGGCAAGCTCAATTCTACCGACAAGATTGTCATGCGCACCCGAAACGGTCGCACTCACGCTTATGCTATCAAACGCCCGTATAAAGGTCCCGTTGCACCTGAACGCCAACGCACTATCACGGCTTTCGCAGACGCAGTCAAGCAAACAACCATTATCTTAAAAGACCCAACCCTCCGTGCCAAATGGGAAGTAAAATTTGCCGACTATCGCAAGAAAGCCGACCGCTACCCAACGACTTATCCCAAACCATACACCACCCTCCGCGGCTTCATCATCGGCTCTTTGATCAAGAAGTAACCTCTCTTCCGCAGCCTGTTTAACTCTCGGCGCATTCGCCGAGTATTCTTGTATTCCCACACTCTGTCTAGACCACGGTGCTATTCCGCCGTGCAATAGTTGTGCACTTTGTTCGCACTCTTGAGAACACCTCTTTGTTCATTACTCCCGAATCACATTCGGGTAAATCCTGCCTTAAACCCCTAATCTTTCAACTTTTCTCCTGAAAATTTGCATAATTGCTAAAATATAACTACCTTTGCGCTCCAATAACGAATAATTGGAATGAAAGCACCAACGCTTTTATAGATAAAGGAACATGACGTTAAAGAATTTATGCAAATACTACATCAGTTGTATTGCTTTGGAAAGTAATACAACTTTCCGCTCGTCTATGAAGGATGAAAATTCCTTCATAACATTGCCATATGTAAATAAGCATATACTAAATAAAACAGATATAAACGCCTTTCTAAGAGGCAATCACGAAAAAGAAAAAGATTTATTGATAGGTTATCCTATTTTAAAAGTAAAACACATTCTTTCGCCCATCTTTTTAGTGCAAGTATCATACAATGATGGTGCTCATGGTAAACCCGAAGGATTCGTAATTGATGATGAATTATTGATTAATAAGGATATTATTGATAAATATTCTACTAACGAAAAAACAGAGAATATTTACGAATTACGAGAACTGGAAGCAGAATTAGGATTTACAGATGGTCATGCTGACTTTTCAGATCTAGCAGATAAAGTAAGTCAACTTAAAATTATTCGTCCAGATTGGGATTGGGTAGATATGTTAAATTTGGATGATCTAACAAAAGGACCAATCCGCATAGGAGATGGCGATGGTATATTAAATCGAGCCATTCTATTTGCAAAAGATCCAACGCCCTATACTGTGGGACTTAGTAACGAATTGGCAAATCTGAAAGAATATGGAGAGTTGGATATACGGCATTCTATACTATGGAAATTCATACATAAACAGTTTGATAATAACCCTAAATACAAGGAAAATATAATAGAAGTTCTTCCTCTTAATGATGAACAAGAAAAAGCTGTGCGTACAGCATTGAGTGCTGATGTATCACTAATTGCAGGTCCTCCTGGAACAGGTAAAACTCAGGTTGTAGCTAATCTTATTATCAATGCGGCAATAGCAGGGCAAAGTGTACTATTTACTAGCAAGAACAATAATGCTGTCGATGTTGTAGTAAAGCGTGTTAATTCACTAAAAAAGAATCTTCCGCTGATTATCCGATATGAGAAAAATGCAAAGCAATGCATATCAGATTATGTACTGCAATGGGAAAACGCAAAGCGGAAAAATCACTCTTTCAACGACAATTTGCAAGCTTATAATAGAACTTATGCAAGTTATAATTTCAAGCGAATACAGAAAGAACAAATTGTAGAAGCAAGAAACAGACTTGACGAAATAGAGCAGGTCGTTTGTACTATTAGACATAAATACGAACATCTCATTGGGGTATTAACCGAACAAGAGGTGGAGGAAGTTTTGAATACATACAATAAGCTTGTAGAATATAGAATAGCATTAAAAGAAGGACCTAGTAACTTACTTGAGAAAATATTTAAAGAAAGATGGAAGAATAAACTCTTGCAGCAAAGCCAAGAGGATATTGATACAATCAACCTTTTTTTAGAAAAATATCAACCAAAACACTCTATTGCAATAACGTTCTCGGATAGAGAATGGATGCAGTTTGAAACAAGTTTTAAATCTCTAACTGATGATCTCAAGATAATCGCTAATTATAATAGTTTATTAGAAGAGGTCTGCGAATCTGTTTCACTAGAACAATTAGATGCTGCTATGCTAGGCGAGCATGTGGAGCTGCAAGCAAAGGCTGGGAATGTTTGGAACGCATGGTTAGATGAGCACATTGATGTATTTAATGTAAAGAATAGAGGGAAACTACATGATTATATTAGTTTGTTAGAGAGTGGTGATTGGAGCTCATATAACACCGAACTAAACAAGATGTTACCAATCAATGCTATTACAGCACTTAGTGCGCGAAGAAGAATACCGTTTAAAGAAGCTTTATATGACTTGCTTATTATAGACGAGGCTAGTCAATGTGATATCGCTTCGATGATTCCATTGCTTATGCGAGCTAAGCGCGTGGCCATTATCGGTGATAAACAGCAATTGAATCACATATGTTTATTAAGTAAGCAAACAGACTTATCTCTCATAAAAAATCATAATATTGAAGCACGCTGGTCTTATCGTAATAGTTCTATATACGATTTAGCAGGCAGTATGGCAGAAGCTGAAAATATCGTCCAACTACGTGACCATCACCGTAGTTTTATGGATATTATTCAATTCTCAAATAGAGAATTCTATAATAATACTCTTAGAGTAGCCACTAATTATAGTCGTCTGAATGCACCTGATAATGGAAAGCCTATTTTAGGAATGCAATGGATGAATGTCAAAGGTAAAACGATTCGTCCAGAATCTGGCGGAGCTTACAATCTACAGGAAGCAGAGGGTGTGATAAGAATTTTACAACGGCTATCAGAAGAACTTGAATTTGAAGGCAGTATTGGTGTTACTACTCCTTTCCACTTGCAGTCAGAAATTATTACAAAAGCATTAGAGCGTAACTCTGAATTACGCAATCGTTTGGAGTTACATAATCAAATTCTAATAGACACAGTTCATAAGTTTCAAGGTGATGAGAGAGATGTAATAATATTCTCTCCTGTTGTGTCCGAAGGAACCAAGTCGCAAAGCTTAATGTTCTTAAAATCAACTGGAAATCTGTTTAATGTTGCTATTACTCGTGCGAGATCATTACTTGTGACTGTTGGAGATAAAGATTATTGTAAGCATTGTGGCGTTAGCTATTTAGAAAATTTTGCGGAGTATAGTGGTGGGAAAGATGCACCTGTAGAATCCTCTGAATGGGAACATATTTTACAAAGAGCTCTTTCTGATGCTGGAGTGCCAGTGACAGCACAATATCATGTAGATAAATACTATCTAGACTTAGCACTATTCTATAAAGGAAAGAAACTAGATATTGAAGTGGACGGAGAGATGTATCATCAGTCCTGGAGTGGAGAACTTAGTTATAATGACCAACTGCGCAACCAAGCACTTATGCGAGAAGGATGGGATGTTATGAGATTTTGGGTGCCACAAGTTCGCGATCGACTACCTTGGTGTATAGAACAGATAAAGAAGTGGATGGAATCTTGCTAATTTACATAGGTAAAATAATAAGTCTGAAAGAACATTAACCCAATAAAATATAAATAATTATGAAGAAAGTTTTAATATCTTCAATTTTACTGATGGCATTCATATTATTAGGATGCGATTCTAATTTTCAAGGGCCAAAACAATATTGTGCAGTAACAGTAACGGCTAATAGTTCAAATGATTTAAAAATAACAAACATTAGTGTATTGGACTCGAACTCAAAAATTGAAAGTACTAGCAATTATTTGGGAACGTATAATGTACCTGATGGTGGAAAGATTGAGATAAACTTCGAATATGTCTGCTATCGTTGTAGTGGATTTTCTGCAAAATGGCTTCCTGAGTATATTAACATTCCTGTAAACTCTGCTGTTGCGATGACAGTTGAACTGAAATATGGAACCAAAAGGCCAAATACAAGTTCTCATTCTTATGTAGATGTCTACATTAATGGTGCTCTTTGGGAATCTATTCAAAAGTAATCGGTGTAACTCCAACAGAAGGACTTTATCAAAGAATACTATGGCACAAAAATCCATCGAAGAACTTAAGGCAGAGCATGAGCGATTGCTTAATTTATTAGGAGTGAACAAAACTTGAAATCCTCTTCTTCTGCACAACTTCTGGCACGCGAAAACTTTTTTCTTAACAACACCACAAGCGGGAAGCGATTAATCACATCACTTCCCGCTTGTTATATACTCATTAAAAGAAATTGTCCCCTAGAAAATCAATCTTGCGAATCAGCTACCAACACATAATTCACATTCCTGCCACTTTCGCCCGTGTCACGAAGAATGCCTTTCTGAACCAAGTCTTGTATATCACGCAACGCAGTCGCTGCGGAACAATGTGTCATCTTGGCCCACTTGCTAGTATTGAGTTTTCCATCCAAGCCATCCCATAAGCGATTGATAATCTTCACTTGCCGTTCGTTGAGCGAAGTGCTTGCATAAGTCTGCCAGAAAAGCGATTTCTTAAGCACGCGTTGTACATTATGCATCGCAGTAGCAATTGCTTCTTCCATGGTCTGCAAGAACCATATTAACCACTGCGTGATGTCTAAGCCGTGCTTTCCACTATATTCCAAGACCTCATAATAAGCCTTCTTGTTGCGCAAAATAGCTGCTGACATACTGTAAAATCGCATTGGCATACGGTCGGCACGAGCCAAAAGCATATCGGTAATCGTTCGGGTTAAGCGACCATTACCATCATCAAAAGGGTGGATGTTCACAAACCACAAGTGCGCTATGGCAGCTTTTAACACAGGGTCTATCGAACTCTCTTGATTAACCCATTGCAAAAATTGCTTCATCTCCTTCTCCACCTCTTCTGAAGCAGGTGCTTGGTAGTGTACGACCTCTTTACCCATAGCGCCCGATACTACTTGCATAGGTTCTGCGCCACGCCTCCAAGCAGCCACCGTGATAGGTGTAATGCCCGTTCTGCCAGTAGGGAACAACGCTGCATGCCAATTAAATAATCGTTCTTCAGTCAATGGCGCATCCGCATGTTGCACCGCATCCATCAGCACTTGTACCACACCGTCCGTGTAATGATCTGCCTCTGGCATACCTACTGTATCCAAACCGAGGTGTTTGGCTACAGATGAGCGCACATGGTTAGGATTAAGCAACATACCCTCAATCTCTGCATTGCGGAGCACATCTTCTGTCATAACCTCCAATGCATTGCGGTGTTGTGTATCAAAACCAAGACCATTCATTAGTCCTATCAATTGTCCCTGTTGCTCTCTAATACGCGCAAGAAGTGAGATGATATTGCTATCATTCCAACAGAAGTGAGGCCATTGCTCATATTGCCAAATCCATACAGGTAACTTCATAAGTCATTCATATTTTGAAGTGAATACTTGCAATTTTCGCTGCAAAAGTACTACTTTTTTCTGAAATATGCAACAAATGATGTGAAAAAACGCATTATTCACGTCATTTTTTGAGGTGAATAATCTATTTTCATTATATCCTAATCAAAAGAAATTGTCCCTATTATTGGATTAAATAGTCTTTATTGTTATTTTTTTATGATTCCCAGGCGCTCGAGGAAGTTGATTCGAGCGCAAGTTGTTGGATTATGTTGTCTATGTTGTTGTAAATTGTCTTCTTTAAACATGTCAGCAGCATTTATTTAAGATTCAGCGGACGAGTTTTGGGGAATGCCCCAAAAATATTTTATAGGGGTCCCCGAAAATCTATGATTTTTGGGGAGAGGAAGAATGACGGCAACCTTAACGAGCCAAGCGAGTTCATTGTTGCAAGTCCATTCTGACGAGGTTGCAATTTATTACGGAGTACTTAGTACGAACAAAGTGAGTTAGTTTAGATTTATAAGATTTCTCGAGCCCTTTGGGCGAGTAGGAGCTCATTTCCCTTTGGTCGCCACATTGTCGTTTTCTATCGGCACAAGTTTTGTAGAAGAACTGCAAAACGAACACCATGTACAGCGACAAAATTAAATATATCGGTTGTGATGACCCGACCTTAGAACTCTTTGAGAGTCAATATCCTCTGCCCGAAGGTATGTGCTACAATAGCTATATCCTCCTTGGCGAGCAGATAGCCGTGATGGATAGCGTAGATAGTCGCACAACCGACCAGTGGCTCACCCAACTGGCAATAGTTCTTGACGGCCAATCACCCTCCTACCTCATTATCCAACACATGGAGAACGACCATAGCGGATCTATCGGAGCGTTCCTAAACCAATACCCCAACTGCACCATCGTAGCTAGTAAGGCAGCATTGCAATATATGTCGCAGTTCGGCTTTCAACCGCTTTATACGCATACGATTCAGCAGGGCGATTTGCTTGACTTGGGCGGAATGAGGTTGCTGTTCATCGCAGCACCTATGGTGCATTGGCCCGAAGTGATGATGACTTATATACCCGAAGAACAGGTCCTCTTCTCCGCCGATGCCTTTGGCTCATTTGGCATCTACAACGCCCATCCCGATAACTGGACAGACGAAGCCCGCAGGTACTATGTCAATATCTGTGGCAAGTATGGCGCACAAGTCAGCGCAGCACTCAAAAAAACGCAAATCTTTGATATTCAAACCATAGCACCCTTGCATGGTCGCGTGTTAAACGGCAAGCAACTGCAAGAAGCATGGCGCCTATATGAGACATGGAGTAGCTACTGTCCTGAGCGTTCTGGAGTACTTGTAGCCCACGCTTCCATCCATGGGCATACCGCGCAGGTGGCACAGCGGATAGCTGACCAACTACGAGAACGAGGCGAGGAAATGGTGCTCTTTGACCTATGTTGCTCGGATGCTTCAGAAGCCGTTAGTCAAGCTTTCAAATACGACAAGATGGTGCTATGCTCCTCTAGTTATGATGCAGGGCTGTTTCCTCCAATGCATACTTTTCTGCACAAGTTAAGCATCAAAGGATATCAATCTCGCCGAGTGGCATTGGTAGAGAATGGCACCTGGGCACCCACCGCAGGCAAGGTGATGCGCGGTATGCTCGAAGCAATGAAAAACATTCACATACTATCCCCCGTCCTGACTATTCGAAGCGCTTGGAAAGAGGAAGACCAAGAAGCGTTGGAACAATTACTAAACGAATTATTACACAACATACATAACTAACTCAAACAACGAATAATGAACATTTTAGGTAACCTTATTTGGATTATTTTAGGAGGGTTGCTAACCGCTGTCATGTATTGGATAGTAGGACTGCTTATGTGTATTACCATCATCGGTATCCCATTTGGCAGGGAAGTGGTCTAATAATATAGCAAACTCCATAGATTTATTCACCATAAACACAAAAAACGCACGACAAATCAACGATTTACGTATTTTTTCAACAAATCTTTTGGTAATATCAAAAAAAAGTAGTACCTTTGCACGCTTTTTCGGCTTTTAGGCTCCTAAGTAGCGCTGCAGAGGGGACGGATGATACCCATTGGAGGTATGGCAACGTCGATGACTCCGCATCTCGCCTGACCGATGTAACTAATTAAAAACATTTAAGTAAATGTACGCAATTGTAGAAATGCAAGGCTTCCAATATCGTGTGGAGGCAGGCAAAAAACTCTTTGTTAACCGCATCGCTGAGACAGAGAAAGGCGCTGAGGTAACATTCGAGAAAGTGCTTCTCGTTGAGAACAACGGCGAAGTAATAGTAGGTACCCCAGTTGTAGCGGGTGCAAAAGTGGTTTGCGAAGTACTCGATAACGAGTGCCGCGGAGAGAAAGTTCTCGTATTCCACAAAAAACGCCGCAAAGGCTATCGTAAATTGAACGGCCATCGTCAAGATTTGACCAATCTCGTAGTTAAAGAGATCGTTTTGGCTTAATTGTTTAACCTTTTAAAAGCAAAGTTTAAGAGATATGGCACATAAGAAAGGTGTCGGTAGTTCCAAGAACGGCCGTGAATCAGAAAGCAAACGACTTGGCGTGAAAATCTTTGGTGGTCAATTCGCTAAAGCAGGTAACATCATCGTACGTCAACGTGGTACAGTACACAACCCAGGCGAGAACATCGGTATGGGTAGCGACCACACTTTGTTCGCACTTACAGATGGTATCGTATGCTTCCAAAAGAAGCGCGACAACAAGTCTTACGTTTCTATCCAACCTATCGCTGAGGCATAATCGGATAGAGGGATAAATCGAAAAGTTTCTCCTACCGATTGCATGCGCAATTCGGTGGGAGAAATTTGTTTTATAACAATACTGAACAATCCTGAACAGCGGCTTTGCCGCACTGAACAGCCCGTTTGCGGGCGCTGAACAATACAATACTTTGTATGCTTACACTCAAACAGATATACGACAATAAGGCTGCCATCATCGCAGGCTTAGAGAAAAAGCATTTTGCAAATGCTGCCGAAACTATTGAGCAAGTGATTGCTTTGGATACTGAACGCAAAGCTGCACAACAAAAGAAAGACAATGCATCGGCAGAGATGAACAAAATCTCTAAATCCATTGGTGCGCTCATGGCGCAAGGCAAAAAAGAAGAAGCTGAGGCAGCCAAAGCACAAACAGGTGCACTCAAACAAGCTATCCCTGGTTACGAACAAGAGATGGAAAAAGCAGAAGAAGCATTAACCGCTGTACTGCTCACCATACCAAACGTACCATACGACCTCGTTCCAGAGGGCGGCAGCGCAGAGGATAACCTTGTTGTAAAAATAGGCAATTGGGCAAACCAACCTATGCTTGATAAACTTGCTGCCGAAGGCACCATCGCTATCCGTGATTGGGATACCGCAGCAGACGAACAATTGGCAAACAACGACAAACTCCCTCATTGGGATTTGGCGAAGAAATATAACCTCATCGACTTTGACTTAGGTGTAAAAATCTCAGGCGCAGGTTTCCCTGTATATGTAGGTTTAGGCGCACGCCTGCAACGCGCACTCATCAATTTCTTCCTCGCAGAAGCAAGTGCAGCAGGTTACACCGAGATTATGCCACCTACTGTAGTGAACGAAGCCAGCGGTTATGGTACAGGTCAATTGCCTGATAAAGAAGGACAAATGTACCATTGTCAATTAGACAACCTCTATCTTATCCCTACCGCAGAGGTTCCCGTGACCAACATCTACCGCGATGTGATTCTTGACGAGGCACAACTCCCTATCAAGAACTGTGCTTATACCCAATGTTTCCGTCGCGAGGCAGGTTCGTATGGCAAAGATGTACGCGGACTCAACCGCTTGCACGAGTTTAGTAAGGTAGAGATCGTTCGTATTGACACACCAGAACACTCCGACGAGAGCCACAAAGAGATGCTCGAACACGTAGAAGGCTTGCTCAAAAAACTTGAACTCCCCTACCGTGTACTCCGTCTTAGCGGCGGCGATATGTCGTTCACCGCAGCCCTCTGCTACGACTTTGAGGTATATTCCGAGGCACAACACCGTTGGTTGGAGGTATCTTCCACATCTAATTTTGATACTTACCAAGCCAACCGTCTCCACTGCCGCTACCGTCGCGCAGAAGACAAGAAAGTCACTTTGGCGCATACTCTCAACGGCTCAGCATTGGCATTACCACGTATCGTGGCTGCCCTCTTGGAAAACAACCAAACCCCAGAAGGCATCCGTATTCCAGCAGCATTGCAACCATATATGGGCTGCGATATGATTAAGTAATATATTCTACTCATAGAATAATAACAAAAAACGACTGCTCCAAAAAGCAGTCGTTTTTTATTTAGTGAGCTTCTAACCAATTTTTACCAACACCGCAGTCAGCAATCAATGGAACAGTTAGATGGACGACATTCTGCATCTCATTAATCACAATCTCGCGCACTTTATCAATCTCACTCTCAGGCACATTGAAGTTCAACTCATCGTGTACCTGCATAATCATCTGCGCTTTCAGTCCCTCTTCCTTCAAGCGGCGGTGAATAGTAACCATCGCCATCTTGATAATGTCTGCTGCTGTTCCCTGAATAGGAGAATTAACCGCATTGCGTTCTGCAAACGAGCGAACAGTAGCATTATGCGACACAATATCAGGGAGGTAACGTTTGCGACCAAAAAGAGTAATAGCATATCCTTGTTGGCGTGCTAACTCTTTCTGTTTCTCAATATAATCTATCACACCAGGGAAAGCAGCGAAATAACCATCAATCAACGCCTTTGCCTCAGAGCGCGAGCAGTCCAATTGCTGTGCCAAACCAAAAGCAGAAATGCCATAGATAATACCGAAATTGGCTGTTTTGGCTTGTCGGCGTTGGTCTTTGGTAACTTGCTCAATAGGTACATTGAAGATCTTTGCAGCCGTAGCAGCGTGAATATCTTGTCCAGAACGAAAAGCTTCCACCAGATGTGGGTCTTGCGAGAAGTGTGCCATCAAACGCAATTCTATCTGCGAGTAGTCAGCCGAAAGGAACATACACCCCTCATCAGGAATAACCGCTTGACGAATAAGTTGTCCGCGTTCAGAGCGGATAGGTAGGTTTTGAAGGTTAGGATTCGATGATGACAATCGTCCCGTAGCCGTAACCGTCTGATTGTATGTCGTATGTATCTTACCCGTTTCAGGATTGATATATGTTGGCAACGCAGAAATATAGGTAGAAATCAACTTCTTCAACTCACGATAGTCCAATATCAGTCCTACTACCTCGTGCTTACCTTTCAAACCTAACAGTACTTCCTCCGAAGTAGAGTATTGTCCCGTTTTAGACTTCTTTGCTTTCGCATCTAGTTTTAGTTGGTCAAAAAGCACTTCGCCCACCTGCTTTGGAGAGTTGATATTAAACGTTGTCTCCGCAGCAGCATATACCTGTTGCTCAAGGGTTGCTAATTCCTTGCTAAGTTGCTCCTCAGCCTGTTTGAGCATATCCACATCAATGCGTACACCTGCGCGCTCCATCTCACGAAGTACCTGATACAACGGAAGTTCCACTTCCTGATATAGGTTCCATAGTGCACTATCTGCTTTGAGCGTATCCCATTGGATAGGTTGTGCAGGATTATATGCCACCTCCGGATTAAGCAAGTAACTCACCAAACGCCCCTCCAACGACTCTTGCACTCCTTCTGCCTCCTTCGGTATCCCTTCGGTATCCCTTCGGAGTGGTAACGGAGTGGTATCGGTCTCTAAAGCTGCAAACAAGTCCAATGTTGCCTCTGGCTTTTTGGCCTTCTTGCTAGCCACAGCAGCTGCCACTTTTGCCGCCTCTACTGGAGCTTGCTTCAACAACGAATTGAACTCCAGCTCTCTATACAATGGTGCCAATCTGTCCCAGTCTTTCTCCTGACACACAAGAGCTTGCGCGTCAAACTCAATTGGAACATCGGTCTTAATAGTCGCCAAAAAATACGAGAAACGAATATCTTCTACCTGATCCTGCACCTTGCGTTGCAACGCACCTTTCAGTTGATCGGTATTGGCAAGCAAGTTCTCTATTGAGCCAAACTGTTGCAAGAGTTGCACAGCCGTCTTCTCTCCGACTCCCTTACAACCAGGAATATTATCGCTACTATCGCCCATCAAACCCAGTAAATCAATCACTTGCGACTGATGAGACAAACCATACTTCTCGCACACTTCTTGTGGACCCAGTTTCTCAAATCCTCCTGTATGGCGAGGGCGATACATGAAAATATGCTCTGTAACCAGTTGCCCATAATCCTTATCCGGAGTAGCCATATAAACATCAAAACCCTCCGCTTCTGCTTGATAAGCAAGCGTTCCGATTACGTCATCTGCTTCAAAACCATCTACTTGTAGGATAGGGATATTCATTGCTTGAAGCAATTGTTTAATGCGCGGAACAGCCCAACGTATATCCTCAGGTGTCTCCTGTCGTTGCGCCTTATATTGCTCAAAAGCCTCGTGGCGGAAAGTAGGACCCGCAGGATCAAAAGCCACGGCCAGATGCGTAGGTTTAACACGTTTTATCAAATCTTCAAGCGTGACCACAAAACCAAAGATCGCAGAAGTGTTCTCTCCACGCGAATTCATACGAGGAGCGCGGATAAAAGCATAATACGCGCGATAAATCATCGCGTAGGCATCTATGAGAAGGAGAGTTTTCATCATTCTGAATTACCAAGCAATTGGCGTTTGTCCGTGTTGAAGAAGGTAGTTATTCGCCTGTGAGAAGTGTCCACAACCAATGAATCCACGATAGGCACTAAGTGGACTTGGGTGAACAGCGGTCAGCACTAAATGACGTTTGCGATCAATAAACTGTCCTTTGCGTTGCGCATAACTTCCCCAAAGCATAAAGACAATGTTTTCTCGCTGATTATTCAAGGCTTGTATAGCAGCATCGGTCAGTTCTTCCCAACCTTTCCCCTGATGACTACCTGCTTTGTGAGCCTCTACGGTAAGCGTAGCATTGAGCAATAAGACTCCTTGCTCTGCCCAATGGGTCAAATTACCCGAAGAAGGGATTGGTTTACCCAAATCACGATTGAGTTCTTTGTATATATTCTCCAACGAGGGAGGAATCTTCACACCATCTTGCACCGAGAAACAAAGTCCATGCGCCTGATTGATATCATGATACGGATCTTGACCGATAATCACCACTCGCACTTTGTCAAAAGGACAAAGATCAAAGGCACGAAAGATATGCTTAGCTGGCGGAAAACATTGATGCGTAGCATAAGCATGGCGCACAAAGTTTGTCAGCAACTCGAAATAAGGTTTGTCAAACTCGGGTTGCAAGACCTGTCGCCAGCTCTCATCAATACGCACAGTCATAGGAATGGTATAGTTTAGTTGAGTGTAGTATAGTATGGTTATTAATCGTTGAGAATGAGCATGGCATCACCATAATCACCAAAACGATAACCCTCTTTAACAGCCTCTTTGTACGCTTTCATAACAGGCTCATAACCACCGTATGTAGCTACCATAATCAACTGGGTAGATTGTGGCATATAGAAATTCACAAGGAAAGCATTCGCCACCGTGAAATCGTATGGTGCATAGATAAACTTATTGGTCCATCCCTCGTATGCTTTGATTTGTCCGTTAGTGCCTACCACATGCTCCAGTGCTCGCATCACTTCCGTTCCCACAACACATACACGCTTTGACTCTATATGTGCCTTTTCTACGGCATCTGCCACTTGTTGAGAGATGAAAATCTGTTCGCTCTCCACCTTATGCTTGCTCAGATCCTCCACATCCACAGGTTTGAAATTACCCAACCCCACATGCGAAGTGATTGTATAGGTCTCTACACCACGAATCTCTAATCGCTTCAAAAGATTCTTAGACAAGTGCATGCTCGAAGCAGGGGCAGCCACTGCACCAATATGCTTAGCAAATACCGATTGATAACGTTCCTCATCCATTTCCATAACTGGCAGATCCATAAACACTTCCTCATATTGCTCCAATGTTTCCTCTGTCATAGGACGAGCTATATATTTAGGTAATGGAGTAGTACCCATACCATACAAGTGCTCTACAAAATCATCACCTTCGTAATCCGTCAAGAAGCGCAAGGTACGACCACGAGATGTCGTATTATCAATTACCTCCGCAAAAATAGTGGCATCCTCATCAAAAAAGAGTTTATTACCAATACGTATCTTGCGCGCAGGATCAACCAATACATCCCAATAGCGGTTCTCATGTTGCAACTCACGCAACAAGAACACCTCTATATTCGCATTCGTCTTCTCTTTCTTAGCATACAAACGAGCGGGAAAGACCTTCGTATCATTTGCCACGACAATATCGCCCTCATCGAAATAAGTAGCTAGGTCTTTCACTACCTTATGCTCTATCTCACCTGTCTTAGCATGCAAGACCAACAAGCGTGCATCATCACGAAAACGACTTGGGAACTGCGCAATCAATTCCTCTGGAAGCTTGAATTTGAAATCACTTAATCTCATTATCTGTCAAGTTAGTATTATCAATCACTTTTATAAATTCTTCAATTGTCATGCAATCCTCTACACGTACTTCCCCTACTCTTGTTCTTCTGAGCGCAATCAAATGTGCCCCGCTATTGAGTCGTTGTCCTATATCACGCGCCAAAGCACGGATATATGTACCTTTGGAGCAAACAATGCGCAAGGTCAACTGCATTGTATCCGCATTAAAATCTTGTATCTCTATCTCATCGATAACAAGCAGTTTGGCTTTCAGTTCTACCTCTTCACCTTGTCGCGCCAATTTATAAGCACGCTTGCCATCAACCTTAACCGCTGAGAACATTGGAGGCACTTGCCATTGTTCACCCGTGAAAGTAGGGATTACTTCCTCTACTAACTCGCGCGTGATATGCGCTGTTGGATAAGTTGCATCTATCTCTTTCTCCAAATCAAAACTTGGCGTTGTAGCTCCCAACTGCAATGTAGCCACATATTCTTTTTGCTGGGCCTGTAATTGGTCTATGAGTTTGGTCTTCCTTCCCGTACAAACAACTACTACCCCCGTTGCCAATGGATCAAGCGTACCAGAATGACCCACTTTCAGTTTCTTTACCCCTAATTTCTTGCACAATAACCATCGCACTTTACCCACCACATCGAAACTTGTCCAACGATATGGTTTGTCAAATGCTAGTATTTCCCCCTCAACAAAGTCCATATACGATAGCAAAGATACCTGCACAGAGGCAATAAATAGCAAAATATATCAGTTTTTGACGGCGAACGATATTGATCATGAACTTACAAGCCAAACACCCCGATACGAATGCTGCTAAAAAACCTACAACCATAGGCACCAGTCCCAAAGTACTCGTTACTTCACCACTCAATATATCCAATAACTCTAAAAACGCTTCACCCAAAATAGGAATCAAGACCATGAGGAATGAGAACTTTGTCACGCTCTCTTTCTTCACACCGCAGAGCAATCCAGTAGCAATCGTTGTACCACTGCGACTAAGTCCTGGTAATACAGCAACCGCCTGAGCTAGACCTATGATGATAGCATCCTTATAACCTACCTCGTGACCTAATCCAGCACGACGTTTACTCAGCCACTCACTGAAATACAACAACATCGCTGTTACGCACAGGCAAATACCGACAAGCAATAATCCACTACCAAAGAATGCCTCCACCTGTTCTTTGAAGAACATACCCACAACAAAAACAGGCAACATAGACACTAGAATCATGGCTACATAATTCTTATCCTCATTCCATTGTAGTGTAGTGAATGTACCTTTGAAGAGTTGTGCCACTTCCTTCCAAAGAATAACCAATGTAGAAAGCACCGTAGCAGTATGCACTACAATCGCGAAAGTGAGGTTCTCTTCACCTGCTGTGCCCAACAATGCTTGACCTATCTCTAAATGTCCAGAGGACGAAACGGGCAGAAACTCAGTGAGTCCTTGAATAATACCCAATAATAGCGCTTCCCACCAACTCATTTTGTACGAGGTTTATATAAGATTGCTACAATCATCACTAGAAATCCGAACAACGAAATCATCGGACCAACTGTGATGCGACGTACGGAAAAAATGTCTGGATTAAATTCGGTTGCGCCACTGGGTTCGCCCACCATGAGAGCAAAACCTATCACTACAATTACCAAACTAATGGCAATCAATATAGCATTCAACTTTGGAAGATTAAATTTCATACATTTTACTAGTTTTCATTCGTATATATCGATTAGTGGCAATCCAAGAAGCCAAGAAAGTGATTACCATACCGATTATTAATACCGTAGCTGCAATAAACGTAACATTTTGCCAAATCAATGGAAATAACATGATACCCAAACGTGTTTGGCAATAATAATACGTAGCAGCCAACATCAATAGCGCCAAGAGTCCAGCTTCAAAACCCATTCGGATATTCCTACGAAGCAGAGGCCATTTGATAACCCATGGAGTTGCACCAACCAAGCGCATTGTATTGATTAAGAAACGCTTAGAATACACTTGCAGTTGTATTGTATTGCTAATCAATACCAAGGCGATTACCAACAGCGCCAAGGCAACTGCCAACAATAGGAGTGCTATCTCATTAAGATTATTATCCAACACTTTCACCACATCCTTTTGATAGATTACCTTTTCCACATACGGCATGTTCAGCAATCCCTGCTCTATCTGAGCAATACTATCGGAATGGGCATACGCTGCTTGCAAACGAACCTCAAATGCATCGGTCAAAGGATTATATCCTAAGAACGCCGTAGGATCTTCACCTAAATTAGCGATATGCTCTTGCAAAGCCTCTTCGCGAGAGATAAAGCGATGATCTAATACGTATGGCGCAGCATTCAGCAAGCGTTTAGTACGGCTTATCTCATCCGTTGTATTATCCTCCTTCAACACAATGGACAACACTACATTCTCTTTTACTTGGCGCATTAACTCATGCGCTGACAACAGCACCAAGCACTCCAATCCTACCAAAAACAATACCAATGCCACTGATATTGTTGTGGTAAAATACATATTAAATAAACTGCGTCTTTTCATTGTATGAAGGAAAGGGCAGGTTCGCACCCGCCCTTTGATTATTTATATTAATACTCCCAAAGGTCTTGTTCTGCACTCAACAATTCCCACTCTATCAACTCCTGCTCTTTAGCAATTGCTTCAGGTGTTGTAGCGTAGTCAGGTATCATGCGGTCAAATACATTGCTCGCTCCTACGAGGTATGAGCTGTAGAGCTTTTTCAGGAAAAAGTCATCATAAGTCACACGCTTTGCCTCGTTATCCATTTGCATGATGTACTGCTGTGCCATGTAAGGACGGAAAGCATCAAATGGCACCCAGAAGAGGATTTGTCCATACAACGCCTCCATGATAGGTTGACCATCATAATACGTAGTATTGTCAGCATGCATAGGAGCAATAGCCATAATCTTAGAATACAAACGAGAGTAATGCTTATCAAAGAATACTATCTCCTGAATCACATACTTCAACTGATTACGCACATAACCCTTGTAGGTATAGTTGTTGAAGCGCATCTCATTGGTAGTAGAATCATAGTTCAACAGCATATACTCTGATGTCGCTATGTTACCATCACTCAACTCACCAGTACGGTCTGTGTTCAGAATTGTAGGAATCATCTCGCGAGGCATAGGAGGGAGATTAAAATAAGGTTTAATATCGCCTACCTCAGAGGATTTCTCATATACATCCATACCATCCTTGATAGCGTTGAGCATCACCAAGAAGAGTGACTTGTATTGTGGATCTTCGGACGAAACAGGATTATACAATTGATAATTCTGTTTGAAACGCATATCTATAATACGATATACTACGCGCGACCATACCACATCATCCGCACGGTGGAACACACTCACCAACGTATCAGCCGTTTCTGACAACTCTTGGGTTTCCAAACGTACAATACCCATATTGTCAAAGAACGAGTTTACCTGATACTGCGCCTGAATGGTAGTTAAACCAAGCAACGCGATAATAATGACACAAACTTTCTTCATAACTTTTTTTTAATTTAACTCGATTGGAAGACCTCGGAGTTGTATTTCCTTACCGTCAGGACCTTTAGCCTTGATATACATCAGGTTGACAGTATTACCTTGTTTCAACTTTTTGATAGCATCCAATGCTTTAGCATCAAAATGATCGCCTTTCACCTGAATTGAAGCACCTGTTGGCAACTTCACTTGGAAGCCAGTGATTTCGAACTTCGCTTGTACCAGACCATCCGCACCGTAAGAAGCTACGATTCGGTTCTTAGGATTGATGAGTTGTGCGCGTGGTACGCGTGTATCCTCGGTTGGCACGCCATTTATTTCGAAGTAAGCATCTGGACGAGGCAAATTCTTCACACGGTACAATTGTGAACCCATGATAGTAGGTGTACCGCTGATATTTGCATACACTTCTATCTCCAATTTGTCAGGTGAATCTGCGTTTGGACGGATAATCCACATATTGCCCTCTTGCTTGATACTTGCTTGTGCACATTTCACTTCCAACAAGTGTGCGCTCACGCCAGGTACTGAAATAGAGAATGGGTTGTCATAACCGCGATACATGATGTTCAAGTCAGTGTTAGAAATAGTCGCAGTTGGCTCACCTACGGTGTACTCTCGCTCGAATGGCAAGTATTGCATCACACCTTGTTGATCCATATAACCGATTTTACCCGAAATCTTCTGTACACCTACTGTGTTAGCAATCACTTCATATACACCATTGTTGTTGAGTTTTTGACCGTTCACATAGTACTCAGGAGTTTGAGTAGAGTCAATAGCAGCCAAAATAACTTGTGCGGTGTATTTGGTTCCTTTCACTACATAGTTTGCAGAAGGTATCACGTATGCGTTGAACTTGTTTACACGCAAGTCACCAGCATCGGTAGCACCCAACAACAAGCGTGTTGCCACACCTTCGCAGTGACGAATATCGTTTTGCAATTTGGTGAGAATAGTGATAGAAGCACACATTGGCATCTCATGGAAAATCATATTCTCCCAAGACACAGGATCGCCTTCGGCGTTTGTACCATCATCAGTCACGAAAGTGCGTCGCATTTCCTCGTGGAACATCGAAGCACCTGGAACCTCTTCTGTAAACTTAATCAAGAACTCACGAAAACGATTAATCTTTTCTTTCAAAACGGTTGCATTACCTTCATTAAGAGCATATTGAGCAGGGATATTGGTATCATCTTTCTTACCAATCTCGCTCACCTTAGCATCTTTTTTAGCATTTTTTCCGTCAGCCAGCAGTACCATGTCATCTTTGAATGTTTGCACATACTCAAAGAACTCTTCTGATACGCGTTTCACTTCCATTGCCTTATCATACCACTCCTGTGTTTTCTCAGGATTTTTATCCAGAGCAGCCTTAAAGTTAGCGTATGTTTCGGCATTACTATCTTGCATTGTATCAATGGTTGCATGCAGACTATCGTCCACCTGCGTATATCCATTCAAGATAGCTGCACTGACGTTGAGCGCCAACATAGCGGTCAACACCAGATACATCATACCTATCATCTTTTGTCTCGGAGTTTCCGGACAGTTAGTAGCTCCACTCATACTTTATTAATAAGTAATTTGCGTTATTAGTGAATATAATCTACTGTTATTAAGACAATGCGTTGAGCATATTGCCATACACTTTGTTCAAATCAGCCACTTGACCTGCCAATTTCTTAGCAGCAGCCTCGTATGCCTCTTGAGCTTTCAAAGCCTCAGCCGACACATCGGTCATCTTCTTCACAGTCGCGGTCAAACCATCGATTTGTGCAGTAGCACCGTTCACTTTTTCTGCTTGAGCTTTGCATGCCTCCACTTGTGCTTGTACAGCATTTACTTGCAACTCATACACAGCGTTCAAACTGTTCAATTGCTTAGCTACAGCTGCCACTTGGTTCTCATAATCCTTGGTACCAGCTGCCACTTTTTTCATATCCTCAGCTACTTGACCGTAGGTAGCGCTGAGCGCTTCACTCTTCTCGCTAATAGCTTTGCCAGCCACCACAAATTGCTCTGCTGCTTGACCTGCTGCATCCAATTTCTCAGACAATTGAGTAGTAGCGGTTGCCACCTTGCCCAACTCGCTGAGTTGTACTGCCGTCTTTGCCAAACCTGCAATACCCTCTTTCAATGCGCTTACTTCTTTATCTGACAGAGCAGGTACGCTTGCCGATGCAGATGCGCTGCCACCTTCGCCTGCGCCACCGCCCATCAAGGTTGGTTTGGGACGAGATTGCATTTCTTCCAACAAATGAGGTTCTGTTCCGTGACCCAACAATTGTGGGAAAACTTCATGCCAATGGAACTCTGGGTGAGGTTTATCCAAACAACCAATCATAAATAGCAGGGCCTCTGTGATCATACCAACCATCAACACGGCACCTGCTCCAGGAAAGTGCATAATCTTAAACAACGCACCAATAATTACCACAGATGCACCGATGGAATACACCATACCTACAACGCGTTTACCTTGGTAAGAACCATACCATTCCATAAAACGAGCACCAAAACCTTTTTTCTCGTTAGCATTCATTTCTTTTGACATATTTTTGATTATTTTAATTTATTCTTATATTTGTTTTCTGTTTTTATTATTGTCCCATGTATGAACGTACGCAACGGAAACCGATATACGAGCGACCCTCATATTGATATTCGTAGGTGCGTACACCACATTGTAGATAGTAACTAATATCTTTCCAGCTACCACCTTTGATCACTTTGCGCTTCAAGGTATTTGGATCCTCTTTGCGCGCCATGTATGGAAACTCTGGGTTCAAATCGTGTATATTTATATTGGATGAGGTAGAATATGCCGAAGCTGTCCATTCTGCCACATTACCAGCCATGTCAAACAATCCAAAATCATTTGGCTCGTATGTACCTACAGCCACGGTTGCTACACCTGTATCGTTATGATACGAACCGCGATAAGGTTTGAAGTTAGCCAAATAACTACCTTGTGAATCGCGAGCATAGCGATCGCCCCATGGGTACATTGCCATCTTGCGACCACCACGAGCAGCATACTCCCACTCTGCCTCGGTTGGCAAACGGTATGAGTTCACCACTACTGCTTGTTGTGAGCGCAATAGTTGGGTACGCCAGTGGCAGAAAGCGTGGGCTTGCTCCCATGTCACACCTACTACAGGATAATCCGCATAACCTGGCGAACTGAAATAGCTGTACAACAATGGATCGTTGTACGAATACTCAAAGTCACGTGCCCATACCATGGTGTCTGGATAAACGCAGATGATACCGTTCGTGTTGATGTCGCTTGGCTGACGCAATGGACGCTCTACGGTCTCATAGTAAATCTCGTCGTTCTCTACCCAGAATGAGTCCACGCGAATGGAAGCACCCTTTGGATAACGACCACGTGCCACGTCAAACTTATTGCTTTCCTTCAACGCCTGATCAATGTTCACCCATGTGTAATGATAGCGCAATGCTGTAGTCTTCAGGCTACCGCGACCTTCATCGTAGAACATTGGGGAGAGAATCTCTGCCATAGGTTCATCAGGAATAAAACGATTCTCCCATGGAATACGTTTCTTCCAGTTAATTCTTACGTTCTCATCATCTGTCTCGTACTTGGATTGCAATGCAAATTCGCTATCGCTTCCTTCTTCTTCTATCAGCAGAGAGTAGGCAATAGAGTCACGCACCCAATCCACAAATTGGTGGTATTCGCTATTGGTAATCTCTGTTTCGTCCATCCAAAACGCATTTACAGTCACCATCACATTGTTATCTGATTGGCTGAACACTGCGGACTCAGAATTAGGTCCCATCAAGAAAGCGCCTTTACGAATCAGCACCATTCCAAATGGATTTGCCTCCACGAAGCCCACCGACGAGGTAGAACCTACCAACTCGCCTGCGGGCTTACCGCAAGCGACCATTCCTAACAATAATACAACAATTGATAATACTTTTGTTACTTTCATATTTTTTGTAGTTTATACTTCTTGTTTATAAATATCTCACACTTTTGTAACGATTAGTACGTTTTGGTTTCAGGATATTGAATCCGTATGCCAAATACAACTCATGCGAACCGTAGCTCTCTCTTATCAAACCATTAGCGGGTAGCTCGTAGGTGTATCCCACCTGCAACCCGTCTATAATATCCATGCCCAACAATACGTTCACACTACCCGCGAGGCGATAACCCAAACCAAAACGATAGCGGTTGTTCACCTGCGCCAACATAGTCAAGTTCACATCCCACGCTGCTCCCATCTTCTTCGACTTCGCATCATTCCCACCCTCCGTATCGGTCATACGTTTAGGTACAAACTGCATCTGCAACATCGCGCTGGGCATCAGCACCCATTTCTTGTCGCGCAAGCGCCAATTATATCCTCCCACTGCATACAACGAACCACCCACTTGAATCTCTGCCCGATCACTCCATTGCAACATAGGCTGTGTCAAGTGACCATAACTCACACCTGCCCACCAGGTCGCAGTCTCATAATAAACGCCTACGCCCATATCAAAGCCCATGCCTGATACACCATTCTGTCCACCTGTCTCTGGGATGGCTTCGTCCGTCGCATTGTGATACGCATGATCTTGCACCAGCTCTGCCACCTCCTTCAGGTTCACACTATCCACCGCAAAACTCAGGTTGATAAAACCAAAATCCGCGCCCACGCTCATATAACCCTTGCCCAACTTGAAGCGGTACGCATAATCCGCATGCAAACTCTGGTTGGAGAACAAACCGAAGCGGTCGTTCATAAACCGCACACCAGCTGCATGCTGTGTCTTGCCCACCACAAATGGAGAGGAGAACGAAAAATAAGTCGTCATAGGTGCATCCATAATGCCTGTAAACTGCATTCGATGACTACCATATACGCGCATCAAATCGCCATCTCCCACTGCTGCAGGGTTATACGTAGATTGCATATACATATACTGCCCTATCTGTGGGTCAAACTGAGCGTGCAGACCTACCACACAGCACAACCAACCACACAATAGTACAATATAGCGTTTCACAATCCTATCAATTTTTCGCAATTGACTCACAAACATCAATATTCTTCTTCGTCAAAAAAGAAGTCATCTTTTGTAGGATAATCAGGCCAAATATCTTCGATTGACTCATACACTTCCTCATCATCCTCTATCTCTTGAAGGTTCTCTATTACCTCCAATGGTGCACCTATACGCAAAGCATAGTCCAACAACTCATCCTTTGTTGCTGGCCAGGGTGCGTCCTCAATCTTCGTAGCTAATTCTAGTGTCCAATACATAGTTATACAACGCGCCTTTGAGCGCTTCTTACAAATTAAGCGCGCAAAGGTAGTAAAAAAATCCCATATACGCAAAAAAAAAGTAGTTTTTTACTCTTTTTTCCAAAAAATCGGCATTATTTTCTCCTCTTTTGCTATCCAACGAGCCAAAACAAAGCAATAATCGCTCAATCTATTTACGTAGCGAACCACTCCATCTGG
The DNA here is from genome assembly GCA_045639365.1 of Paludibacteraceae bacterium. Taxonomy (GTDB): domain Bacteria; phylum Bacteroidota; class Bacteroidia; order Bacteroidales; family Paludibacteraceae; genus Colicola. Next base: position 4,572 of record JAZUCY010000050.1, on the reverse strand, counting down.
CAGCTCTTTTCCCTCCGAATCGCACCAATCCACAATGTTCCTCTCCAACCTTCTGGCTACTGTTCGACAGACATGACATACCGACACCATTTCATCTCCCCCTGGCAATATAAACTCCCGCAATACAGGCAACTCTGCCTGCATGTCGTCTATCCACTTTTCCATCTGACTAACAGCACTTTCTGTCACCTCCATCTCTGCCCCCGCCAATATAGCGCCTATGTCAAACAATCGGTTTTGCACGCTGCCCAACTGCTCGTCAATCACAATATGCCAGATAGGCAACTTATCAGCTATCTTTGCCCGCAGCCAACCCACATAACTATTCAGCTCATCTGCTGTCCCGTATGCTTCCAAGCGCTTGCTGGACTTGCGAACGCGTCCACCTACTGCCAAAGAGGTCTCCCCCTTATCGCCTGTTTTCGTGTAAATCTTCATATCTCTTAATTCTTAATTCAAAATTCTTAATTCATAACGTAGTGTCTTTTCCAATAGGCCTTGTCAAAGAACACCAGTCCCATCTGATACAGATCCATTGTGCTTGTTACGCGTTCATCTGCGCAGATTGCTTTCCATGCCTTTTCCATTTCTGCATTGTAGTGAATATCATCCACTACCACCACGCTCTTGGCATGCACTTTCTCCGCCAACACCTTAAAGTATGCGCACGTGCCCGCGCATGTGTGATTGGCATCTATGAATGCCACATCCACTCGCTCCAAATCTCGATCTAAGATATCTGCGGTTATCTCCCCTACTCGACAGTCTATATTCTTTATCCCCAATGCTTTCCAGTTCTCTTTGGCTATGTCAGCCACACTGGGACAACCTTCGTATGTCACCACTTTGTTTCGGCTATCCATCATAGCCATATACGCCGTCGTTATTCCCAGACTCGTTCCCAATTCCACAATCACCAATCGCCCATCGCCAATAGCCAATCGCCCATCGCCCAACCAATTCACCAACCGTGCCAACAACTGTGCATACTTCTTCTTCGCCAAACTCCCCTTCGCTATATCCTTCACACGCCTATCTTCCACAGCACCGCGATCTTCAGCGAAGCGATTCCCCTCTCCTCCACTGCCGTAATCCACGAACTCCACGATACGCTCATCTGCCAGCATACGTTCTCGGCATTTCTCTATTGCTTCCCACGCGTAATAGCTATTCTCATCGCTCATCACCATCCTCACCCATTCAAATAGGTACGGCGAATGTACGCCATGCCCACCCGTATGCCGAGCGGTCAGTCGGTGTTTGAGATAGGAACCGATGCGATATAATGCGGTACGCAAATCCATATTCTACGCGAAGGTAATCATAATTTTCTGCAAAGATAGTATAAAACTCGCATATATGCAAGTACTCTGTTATTTTCTTTTGAATTTCTCTTATATTCGCCTTATCGGTTTGCTTCATTTAGTAGGTTATTAGTAGGTTATTAGTAGGTTATTAGTAGGTTATTAGTAGGTTATTCTGCTATAATTAAGCAGACTGTACTCACTTTTTAGAGATGCAATACGATAATTATTTGTTTATGTGTATTTTTTTTCGTACCTTTGCAGCCAATTATGGTACTCAATTATATTTGGATAGGACTTATTCTTCTCGCGGTCGTTATGGGCTGCGTGCAGTTCTTTGTGTTTGGGCAAAGCGATATTTTTTCCGAGATACTTAACTCCACATTTGCTTCTGCGGAGAGTGGTTTTAAGATTTCCATTGGTTTGACGGGTGTTCTGTCTCTCTGGATGGGTATTCTCAATATCGGTCAGCAGGGCGGTGTTGTGAATACGCTTTCGCGTGGTGTGGCGCCTTTCTTCCGCCGTATTTTCCCTGAGATTCCGCCCAAGCACCCTGTTTTTGGTACGATGTTTATGAATATCGCCTCCAATATGCTTGGTCTGGACAATGCAGCCACCCCTATCGGACTCAAGGCTATGACCCAGCTGCAGGAGATTAATGCGGATAAGACCAAGGCCAGCAATGCCATGATTATGTTTATCGTGCTCGGTGCCAGCGGTTTAACAATCATTCCTACTTCTATTATGGCGTACCGCGCGCAGATGGGAGCCGCTAATCCAGCCGATGTCTTTCTGCCTTTGATGTTTGCTACATATTTCTCTACGCTCGCAGGTTTATTGGCTTGTTGTTTTGTGCAGAAGATTAAGATATGGGACAAGGTGATTATCGGTACAATCCTCACCCTAACGGCAGTGATGGTGGGAATGTTGTTTGCGGCACGCCACTTGCCAGAGGAAACGCTGAATACCATATCTGCTCTTGTGGCAGCGATTATGTTGTTAGGCATTATCTGTTGGTTTATCATACAGGCTACTGTGCGCAAAGTCAATGTGTATGAAGCATTTATCGACGGAGCGAAGAATGGTTTTCAAACGGCTATCAGTATTATTCCTTATCTTATTGCTATTCTTGTAGCGGTGGGTATGTTCCGTGCGAGTGGTGCGATGGGATTGTTGGAGCAAGGTATTGCTAATTTGTTTGCTTGGGTAGGTATTAATCCTGATATGGCAGGCGCGGTACCTACTGCATTGATGAAACCATTGTCGGGTAGTGGTGCACGTGGTTTGATGATTGAGGCTATGGCAACGCATGGTGCGGACTCGTTGGTCGGTCGTTTGTGTTGCGTATTGCAGGGCACTACGGATACTACTTTTTATATTATTGCGGTGTATTTTGGTAGTGTAGGTATTAAGGACACACGCCACACGGTAGGTTGTTGCTTATTCTGCGACTTGATAGGTACAATTGCCGCCTTTATCATTGCTAGCATCTTCTTCGGCTAACCCCATAATTATTTTGGTTAATTCGCACCTATATACTACCACCTTGATAAGGAAGAAAATTTTGCTAATTTTTGGCTTAATTTTGAATAATTTTTGTTATAAAATATACGTGCAATGATTACATTCATCTCCGAGAACATCTCTATGCCCTTTCTCAACCTTCCACAGGTAGAGCGTTGGATTCGTGCCGTGGCTGCGCAGTATGGTTACGCTGTGGGTGATCTCAATTATATCTTCTGCGATGACGAGAGGATTTTGGCTGTCAATCGTGAGTTCTTGCAGCACGACTACTATACGGACATCATCACCTTTGATTATACCACGCGCACGCGCGTAAACGGTGATATTTATATTTCTTTGGACACGGTAGCCAGCAATGCCGAGCAGGTAGGCGCCACCTTCCTCCACGAATTGCATCGCATTATCATCCACGGCCTACTCCACCTCACGGGTCAAGCTGACAAGACCCCTGAAACCAAAGCCCAGATGACCGCCAAAGAGGAAGATGCCCTCTCAAAAATCACTTTCTCTTTCTCTCTTTGTTAATTAGCCCCAATCTCATTGGGGGAAATTCCCTGTCCTGCCGTTGGTTGTTTAGCCCTTGTTGCTTAGCCCTCGTTGGTTGTTTAGCCCTCGCCGTTACCTCGGCGAGCATCCTCTCGTTTCCATTAGTCGTTCAGTGCTCGGCGATTTTCCGCTGAGTAAATATCGATTTACTTGCTCATTACCACTTTTCAACGATAATCTTTCAACTTTCTACTGAAAAACTTGCACAATTCACAGAAAAGCACTACCTTTGCAGCAAAATTTGAAACCAAACAGATAGTTTTTATTCACTAAACAGATGAAACGAATACTCTTTTTTACTCTGTTAATTACAGCCTATTGCTGTGGAGTGCAAGCGCAAAAAACATGGGCGCAACACGAACGTTATGCTGCTACTAATGACTCAGTTATCGGCAAACACTCGTCAGAAATCAGCAAACGTCCGAAAGCTGTGCTGATAGGCAATTCCATCACCGATGGTTGGGCAAGTAAACACCCCGAGTTCTTTGCAGAAAACAACCTTATCGGTCGCGGAATTAGCGGACAAGTGACAGCCCAAATGCTCAGCCGTTTTCAAGCAGACGTGATTGCCCTTCACCCAAAAATGGTAGTCATCATGGCAGGCACCAACGATATTGCTATGAATAATGGCTATATCGCGCACGAACACATATTGCAGAATATTCAATCTATGTGCGAATTGGCGAAATTCAATAAGATTAAGCCTGTCTTGTGTTCATGTCTGCCTGCTGCTGCGTTTAAGTGGCGTCCAAACTTAACCCCAGCGGAGGATATCAAACGCCTCAACGAAATGATCAAAGCATACGCCAAAGCCAACAAAATCAAGTATATAGACTATTACTCTGCATTGGCGGATGAACACGGAGGATTGCCCAAAGCGTACGCTGCCGATGGCGTGCACCCCAATCTGGAAGCATACAAGATAATGGAGGCTATTTTGCTCGAAAATCTATAAAAAAGCAGAAAAATCAAAAAATATTTGGTCAATCCAAAAAAAAGCAGTACCTTTGCACGCTTTTTCGCGCGTTTGCGTACGGATTGCTGTGTGCGGGCGCTGTGAATAAAGTGATAAATAACTAATTATTAACAATTTAATTAACTAATCAAACATTATGTTAAATCATTACGAAGCCGCTTTCGTGTTGACTCCCGTTTTGTCTGAACCACAGATGAAGGAAGCGGTTGACAAATTCGAGAA
>JAZUCY010000049.1:0-15508 GCA_045639365.1 Paludibacteraceae bacterium | reverse complement strand
ATGAAAAGAAACGTAAATGTATTTATTGCCGTTGTTCTGGTAGCGGTGTTGTGCGGTGGAGTAGTTTGGTTACAGACGGCAGATGATGAGAAGTTAGGTTGGAATATCCATGATACCTATGGTGAAGCCTCTGCTTATTCTGGTGGTGCGGCTTATACCAATGCAACATTTGCTGGTCCTTCTGCAAACGAGGGTGGGGTGATGGCTCTGTCCTCCTCTTCTCCATTGCGCGCACGTTCCTCTTATTCATACGCGGGCGCATATAGTGGCGCAGTTACCTCTAACCTTTCGCCTCTCGCCTCTTCGCCTGTAGGAGGGGTGTCTGGTGCTGGCTTGTACACTACTTCCAGTCAAACCTTCAAGAGTTATGGTGGCGGTGGTAACGGTGGCGCAGCTACAGGTGGTGGTATGCGTGGCGGTTCTGCAGCAAGTTCCGTTTCTATGGGTGCGGGTGTAGGCTCTATGTCTATTGCTTCTCCTATTGCTTATAGTACAGCACGACGCAGCGATATGACTATTGGTGCAGGTGATGACTTAGCTCAGATGATGGCAGAGAATCCTGTGATGGCTATGGCTAATGCGACCAATGTGGGTATGGGCAATAGCTTCTATGGTTTTGGCTCTGTGGTTGATTATTCTTCTGCTGATTATGGTCAATATACCTCTTCCTTTGGCGGAAATGGTCGCTCTAATGTGTCTGGACGCAGGAATTCTGATGATATTTGGGAGTCATGGTTTGCTTGGTTCCATGAATGGTGGACTGCTCAAGGTGGTGCCTCGGGTGATGTGTCTATAACTAAGGAAGACTTGTATAATGCATGGCTTGCGTATTGTGATGACTGGAATTCTACGATGGGTGGAGATTATCCTGTAAGCTTCGAAGAATGGGAAGAGTGTTTTAAGGAGAATGCTAGTTATGGATATGGAGGAAATAACTACTATTGGGCACCAGTTGGTGATATTTTGCCATTGCTGATATTTGCTTTACTTTATGTATTACTGATGGCTGTTAAATACTTAAAGCCATTAACGATTTTCAACAAGAAAAATAATTAAAAAAATAAATACTTATGAAAACTTTTTTCTCCACACTATTAGTAGTGTTCTTTGCCACTTCGATGATGGCGCAAACGGGTCTTACTTGCGATGATCCTATTCCTGTAGATAAGAATTTTTCGGGTCATGTCGATGTTGATCCTGACGAGGGTTACAAGGAATTGTGGTATTCAGCTTGGACATGGGATTTGCCTATGCACGTTTACTTTTCGCCAGACAGCACGAATAAATTAAATTATGGTCCAGATGTGCAAATTGATTTCACTTGTAGTTATGGAGACTATAGTCACGACCATAAATTGGATAGTGTGATTAACATTTTGCGTGTGATGGGGTTGACCTTGCCTGTCGAATTTGTATGTGATAAGGTAGAGCGTAATGGAAAATGGGAATGGGATTTGGCTATTGATGAAAAATATCGCGATCAGTTGACCACTTATGGTCTTACTCATAATATCCAAGCATTTGTTAAAGTCACATATTATGAGGGTGGTAGTATTAGTCTAACTCCTGATACAGCTTTCCAATCTTGTTTAGAGCATGGGCATTATGTGCAATTAGGAGAGACAATCCAAGTGGCAGCTAATGATACTGAGAAAATGTTCGTATTACCTTATTCAGAGTGGCAAAAGGATAGTATTCGCTTTGTTTGGACGGGTGATAAGCCAGCATGTGTATGGGTTGCTGAAGATGAGTGTCAGTTTACTCCTACCGATGCGAGTGTGTATGTGAAAGCGAAATACGAGATTGATAAGAACTCTCCTAAAAAGCTTTATCCTTCGGATATGGAAAGTGCTATCAAGAATTGGATTGGAGCTGGTATTTTTTATGCTAAAGTGACATCTGAGGGTGAAGGTCAGTTGATAGTGGAGAAAATTCCGTTAGGTGAAATCCAGGGTGATGCAGTGTTGCTTAAACATGGTGAAACTGTTTCATTGGTGGCCAATGACAGTCGCGTATTCTGTTTCCCTAAAACGTGGAATGCTACTGAATTTTTAGCAAATACACAATATCTTATGGGTATGCATGTCTCTAACACACCTGATTTTGTGGTGGGTGATGAAAATGTAATTTCTGTATATCCATTTAGTTCAGATGATAATAGTCGTTCGTTGCAACTCTCAGCCAAAGATATTGCAACTTTAGCATCTTCTGCATCTGATGATTATTTGTATGTGCGTTTTGCATGTAATAGTGGGACTAAGTTAGCTGTATCGTCATGGGATGCTTCTTCTTGTGCTAATCAGTCTATTTTGATTCGTACAGGTGAACGTTTCTTAGTTCCTGCAAATTCAAGTGCTACACTTTATCGTATGCGTTATGAGGATTGGGTAGGTTATGATTTTAATATCAAATGGACTGGCAATAACACTCTCCCATGTTATTTTGCCACAGTATGTGATTTTATGTTGTCTTCAGCTGATCCTAATATGTTGTTCACACCGGCTGTTCCTGGACGTAATAATGTAGATGTTAAATCTGCAGATATAAGTGGTTGGGCAGAGCGTTTAGAGGATGGTATTGTTTATGTGCGTTTCTCTCCTTCTGCACAAGGTCGCGTTACTTTCACCTCCGCTAAACCAGCGGAGACTGATCCTGAAGGTCCAGTTCTTGATCCTGTTTACACTACTGAGTCTGCTACTATTTGCTTCGGCAAGACTTATCCTTGGAATGGTAAAGAATACAATGCAACCGGCGAATATACCTATACTACTGTAGCGGCGAATGGTGCGGATAGTATTGTGACTTTGAACTTGACCGTTCTTCCAGAGGTGCCAGTGACCGAAGAGGTAGCTGCCATTTGCTTTGGCGAGACTTATACATGGCAAGGTGAAGAATATACCGAGTCTGGTGAGTACAGCGTAACCTACCAAGACGTGAATGGTTGCGATAGCGTGGTATCGCTTGCTCTTACTGTTTATCTTCAAACAGAGGCTACCACAGAGAACATGGAAGTAGCATACGGTGAGACTTACGAGTGGCACGGTGTAACTTACACAGAGTCAGGTGAATATACTATCACCTTGCAAGACGAGAATGGTTGTGATTATCAAGCTACTCTTGTTTTGACTATATTGCCAGAGGAGAGACCAGAGAACCCATGTGTGGCAGCAAGTACATTGCTTGAGCCAGTAGCTACTCTGACCTTGAACCTTGGTGACGCGTTTGACATCTATCGCATTGATTATCAAGCATGGTTAGCAAGTGGAGTAAACTTGGTTTGGACAGGTAAGGGTGCATTGCACACTTTCGTGGCTAAGCATTGCGAGTTCGCCGTAGCTGTATATCACAAGGAGGTAGTGAACTATACCGAGGTGCCAGCTGAGGGTAATGTGATTTTGAGCAAGGCTATTTTGGCTCCTTTGGCTCAGTATGTAGATGCAGATGGCTACTTGTATGTACGTTTCTTGACCGAGCAAGAAGGTCAATTGACAACTGCAATAGCAGAGTAATATTATAATATAAATATGTACACATGCGCACTCCCGCGCGTGTGTACATTACTCGAAGTGATCTTTTAAAGCTAACCTATAATCTGCCACTTAATAGCCCCTTGTTTCCATCGGAACCTCATTGGAACCTCATTGGAACCTGATTGGAACCTGATTGGAACCTGATCGGAACCTCACCATGTTATTAGTGATAGATAAGTAAGGGATAAGCACGGGATAGCGCCATTGGCTGTATAGCCCCGCGGCTCCGCTGCCCGAGTACTACTAGTACGGCTAGAGCAACTAGATCAACTATTGCAACACCCCGCCTTTGGGCAATAACATAAGTAACTGGTTCAGAGCGTAAGCGATAAAAGCCCCGTGCCTTTAACCTTTCGCCTCTAACCTTTAACCTAAAACAAGCGGCTTCGCCGCACAGTGACCTTTGAAATATTGACATATTTGGATATAAAAAACGACAACCCCTTTGTGTGGATTGTCGTTTAGGGATGTTATAGCATTAAACTATTTTCATCGAAGAGGAATTTTTTTAGACTAATGATAAGAACTCCATTTTCGTTATGCCTGTGTATGATAGGTTCTTTTACTACTATGATTTTTTTGAATGAATCTTTTACTTTTAGTAGTGGTCGCCCCTCTTGTTGGATTTTTTCTTCAGAGGGCATGGCGAATGCTGATTGGATATAATAACGTTCGCTACCACGATTAGCAACGAAATCAATCTCTAATCGTTTGTGTTCGCGTTTCCCATTCACTTGCTCGATTACTTCTACCATACCGACATCTACTACATATTTTCGGCGTAATAACTCTATGTAAATGATATTCTCCATTAGATGGGTTTCTTCATATTGGCGAAAATTAAGGAGAGCATTGCGTAAACCAATATCGGTAAAATAATATTTATATGGCGAGCCAATGTATTGCTTCCCGCGAATATCATATCGCTTTGCTTCGGAGATAAGAAATGCATCTTGTAAGTAGTTGAGATATTGCTTGATGGTGTCATCACTTATTTTGAGTCCATTAGATGAAAAGGTATTAGATAGTTTGTGTGGATTAGTAAGTGAGCCAATTGCAGAGGCTACAAAGTCTGCTAATTGCCCAAAACTTTCAACCTGCTGAATATGGTAGCGGTCAATAATATCTTTAAAATAGGTTGTTTGGAACAGTTGCTTTAGGTATTGGCTCTTTTGTGCAGTGTCGTTCATCAGTACTGTTTGTGGTAGTCCTCCGAAGTAAGAATATTCACTCCATAGGTCGTCCCATGATTTGTCTGGAAACGCTTCATGCAGTTCGGCAATACTTAATGGATATACGCGCACTTCATCGCCACGCCCGCGAAATTCAGTGATGACATCGTTCACTAAAAATCGAGAGTTACTACCAGTAACGTAAACATCCAAATTGGATTTGTATAGAAAACCGTTAAGTACGAATTCAAACTGATCAACTAATTGTATTTCATCCAATAGTAGGTAATACATGTTTGAATCTTTTATTTGGTCTTTAACATACTGAGATAGTGCTTTAGGGTCAAGATATTGATGATTATCAAAGTCGTCCAATGCAAGGCTAATAATGTGTTGTTCATCAACTCCGTCGCTAAGAAGGTGATTTTTGAATAAGGTGTTTAGTAGATATGATTTGCCACTTCTTCGCAAGCCAGTAATGATTTTAATCATATGATTGTGTTTGCGCTGAATAAGTAAATCAAGATAATGTTTACGTTTAAATTCAATCATTGTCATTCGAAAATTTGGTGATTAATAACTGTTTTTTCGACTGCAAAGGTACAACAAAAAAAGCATATATGCAAGAAATTGGTATAAAAAGTGGCGATATATTCGAAATTTTGGTGATTTGTCACTATTTTTTCGAGAAATTATATAATGAAAAACTATAATCTAAATATGTCAATAGTGCTTAGTTGCACAAATAATAACTTTCGGGCTTCGTTCATTGATTTGAACCTTGCTCACAAATAAGAGCCACAGAAGTGCTATAGATGTCTTATGGTGGTCGCGAAACAAATAGCAAACCCCGCCTTCGGGCGAACAACATAAAATTTGAGCGAAGCGAAAAAGCTATTGTCTATAGCCAATCACCTATAGCCAATTGCCGAAAGCAACACTCTACACCAAACAAAGTTTAGAGCGAAGCGATAAAAGCTCCCGTGCCTTTAACCTCTCGCCTCTAACCTTTAACCTAAAAAAGCGTTTTGAAAAAACGATTGAACATATTATTCCTCACTCTCCTGCTCCTCGTAGCAGGCACATTCTCCGTATCCGCACAGATTGTGGATGCTGAAGGGCAGTATGTGGATACGGTTTTCAACGACAACGTGGACCGCACGGCGGAGGATTTTGTTATCGCATCACTCTTGGTGGCTGACCCAGGAACGGTGATGTACTCCGTAGTTGGTCATGCTTGCCTTCGACTGCAATGTCCTGCGTTTGGTATGGATTATAGCTTCTCCTACGAGAGCGAGAGTGTGAAAAATAGAGTGTTAGATTTCCTCGCAGGTAAATTGATGATGGGGTTATTTGCGATACCAGTAGAGGAATATTGTGCGCAATATCGCGAAGAAGGTCGTGGTGTGTATGAATACGCGCTCAACTTGCCAATAGAAGTGAAGCGCGAGCTGTGGCGAATTGTAGATGAGAAAATTGCGGAGGGACACCGTCTTCCATACGATTATTTCCATCGTGGTTGTGCTATTACCATTGTGGATTTTGTGAAGCAAGCATTGGGCGAAACGGTGGTAGAGTATGATAAATCACTATATGAAAATCAATTAACTGCGCGTGAGAAGTATTTCCAACACACTAATCCATCTATGTGGGTGCGATTTTTCTGTGTGTTTATTGTTGGAGGCGAAGCAGACTTAGTATATAAAAATGATAGACAGTTAATAGTGCCAATGGACTTAGTGCGTGCTTGGCAAAAGGCAAAAGTGAATGGTGAATATTTATTGGAAAGCGAACCAACTGTTTTGGTAGAAGGGAAACCACAAATAAATGATGGATGGTTCACGCCAATGGTTTTGGCTATTGTATTGTTGGTTTTATCTATCACCAACTTATGGGTAAAATATCCATATTTCGATTGGCTGATGTTGGCAGCACAAACCCTTATAGGTTGCGGTATGACATACTTGATTGCCTTTTCCGACTTGTGCTGCACGGAGTGGAATTGGTTGATAATTCCGTTTAATCCGCTACCTGCAATCTTCTGGAAATGGCGCAAATATTGGGCTTTGCCATACGCGGGAATTTTAGCAATATGGTGTATCGCAATGACTGCAATAAGTGTTTTGGGAAATGTGTTGGTGGATTGGAGCCATATTCTAATGGTCGTAGCGTGGATAGTCATTATGCTTCATCAAATAGATACGAAAATAACGCGCTGCAAGCGCATGTAACATAACAACGCGGCTCTGTAGCATACTACGCTCGCTCGCGAGCCCAAAATAGAATATTAACATAAAAAAAATAACAATATGAAAAAATTATTAACAGTTATTTTATTCGCGTTCATAGGGATTAGTCTCTATGCTAACAACGATAATTACTATGCGAAATTGTCTGTTAGTGTTTCCAATAAAGGAACAGGTTCGGGTACTGTGTATGTAACATCATCTGGTAAAGATGTTGATACGAAATCAACCACAACTTCTGGTGGTGTGGTGTCATTTACTATTAATGCAACACCAGATGCGAATAGTTATCTGAAAAACTGGGAGGTGTTGTCAGGTTCGGTAGAAAGTATCGAAGGTAACACTGCTAAGATGAAAGCAAGTACAACAGCAAATGCAGAAAGTGCTGCTACAACAGCATCTATTGCAGCTATTTTTGATAAAGTAGTAGATGTCGGAAACAATAGTAGTTTTACGATTGTGCATTACGAGGGTACAACCACTACAAAATCGATTGATATTACAGTGCATAATGGCGGAACATCTAATCTTACGGTAGCGAGTGGAACCGCTAGTTTCTTCGAATACACCATTTCGCCTAAAGATGGTGATGCAACGGGGCAATACTGGGTTCTAACGATTAATGTTTTGCCTACGGCTAATAATGGTGATAATACTACTCTCACATTGCAAACAAATGAAGGTAAGCAAAATACCGTTAGTTTTACGGTGAAAGAGGTACAGACCATCTATATGGTGGGTGCACCTAATGGTACTTATACTGCTAAGCAAACCTTGTTGGACAAGACCTACTCGCTAACTGCCAATGTCACTGATACTGCAAAAGTCGTGATTGACGATACCGATGGTTTTGCCTTTAAGTTTGATTTTACACCTGCTACTGGCTATCGTCTCAATAGATTGAAAGTGACTATAGATGATGTGGTTTCCTATCTATATGATGATGTGGACGATGGCGTAGAAACGATTACTACTATTTTCGAATCGGGTGCGATTGTGCAACCTGAGTTTATACCTTCTAATTATGCGCAGTTTATAGTCTTGGGTACAGATACCACTATCCACTACAATGATTTAGAGCGTGCTATGGCTGTAGCAGCTAACAGTAGTAGCAAAACAGTGGCAGTATATAAGAAAGGTACTGCTAAGGATGTGAATGGTGTAATTCTCCCCAAACCAGCCTCGGGGTCATATACCATTCCTGCTGGTATTACATTGTTAGTACCAGGTAATGCTGCATATAAATCCAAATTAGGTTATTTTGAGGCTGCTGATTTCGGTACGGGATCTACTTCAACTTGTTGGAGAAAATTGATTGTAGAAGCAGGAACTACAATTAATCTTCAAGGAAATATCTGTGTGTTTTCGCCTGTTTCAGCTACGCAAGGCTATACTGGTCAGCCTACGACATACGGTCAGATTGATTTGCAGGATGGTAGCCATATTGTGGCGGAGTCAGGTAGTAAACTCTGTGTATATGGTTATATTTCGGGTAATCCAAATACTTCATCCGTTACCGTCAATCGCGGTGCGGATGTGTATGAGGTACTTCAGTTTACTGACTGGCGTGGTGGTACTGCGGTTCTTACAGGCGGAATGATTGATAACGATCAAGAAATATTGCCATTAGCGCAATATTATGTACAAAATATTGAAACCTTCTTAAAGATTAAGCCAGGTGGAAAGATGTATTTGACAACAGGTGTACAGATGTCTGGTTCTAACCTACCTGCGTCTGCAGTATTCATCAATGAGTTGTCTTCTACAGGACAAGAGGAGCAAGGACTCTTCTGTTTGGGAGAAGGTGCAGAGTTCCATAAATACTACGATGGTGCTACTGACCGATTGAAATTATTTGTTATTGGTACAAACTCAAATGCGAAAGCAGATTTTAGTTATATTAAAATTAATATTTCAGGAAGTTACAGTATTTCTATTATAGATATCCCTGTAAATGAAGATATTGATTCCCGAAATTATGTTTTGCCTATCAACAACAACTATGATGTCGTAGTGGATAATTTGGCATTGACGCTCCCTTACAAAGTGGCGTTCTTAGCAGGTTCTACGATGCACATCAAAGAGAATGCTTCATTCACGATTCAAAATAAGGTCTATTTGTATGATAAAGAGCTCAATGTACAACCCAATGATCAAACATTAGGTTATTTTGGTGCAGGAAATGCGGCGTTAAAACCGCTTAACTATACAGCTTACCATGGCAAGAAGCCAGGTGTTCGTACGGCGGAGAAAACTCGCTATCCTTCAGAGTTGAAGGATGCCTCCTTTATACTTGATGGTACGATGACGTTGGAGGGCAATGGTGTACTTTACACTACGTACTATGATGCTGACAAAGGAATTACCCTTGATGGTTTGACTGGAGATGCTGCGCAATGGGCGAAAGACTTTGGTGCCAATATTACCTCTAACGGTGGTGGTAAGATGAACTATTATGCAGTAGGTACACAAGGGGTAACATATCAGTATGATCAACCGAGTGATGATCCAAATGCTATTACTATCCCTGTTCACAACGCCCGTTTGCGCAATGCGGATGGAACATTCTCTGGTGGTGAAAATGCACAAGTAGGCGAGACATATCTGTATTTCAAGGAAGATGGCATGTGGTTCGTACCTGATGTGGGTATTCCTACTTGGAGAGGCGATGAATTTATGCTCACTTTGCCAAAGGATTCTACGCAACATGTGGTGGCTGATGTGGTGATACACGGTGTTACTCTTGCTGCAAACAATCCATGGAATATTCAAGTTACTGGTAGTCAGTTTGCTATGGACGGAAGTTTTGATTATGAAGAAACCGAGACAGGTGGAAAATTGACCATACCAGTCAAATATACACATAAGAACATACATAATGTGGGTGCACCTAATGAGGGTAGTATTGTTATCAAGGTATCGTATGTTGATCCAATGAAGGGTGCTTTGGATAAAACAATTACTATCCCATTGACTGCTACTGAGAATTATAAGCCAAGTTTCACTTTGGCAGTTGTTGGACAAAACAACGATACAACCATTCTCAATAATGGTGACACCTACCAAATGCAAGGTTTTGTGAATCTGCCTACAGAAGCAAAATTGCTCATTACTCCTGCTGCAAATAATGTGGCTCAATCTTTGGCAACATGGGGTAAAACGACTGCTTCTCCGTTTGCATTTGATTTTGGTGCTACACCAGAAACCTATTTGACAGATGCCAAACTGACATATACACCTTCTGCTATTGGTACCAACAGCGGAACACTTGAGGTGAAAGCCACTTATACCGATGCTACTCCTCTGCCAATAGATACTACAGTACTTGTGTATCTCAATGCTACTGCAGAGCGTTCATTGAGCAAATTGGCGTTCGTACCTGAAGTAATTGGCGATACAATCTACCAAGGTTCTGTAATAGAAGCCCTTTTGGCAAATACAGGTAATAGTAATGCTGTAAACTTCACCTTAGACGGTCAAGCAGACCATGAATTAGTAACGATAGAACCTGCTAATGGCAACTATCGCTTGACAGCGAAGACAGTAGCCTCGATCACAGAACCACGTACAATCCGTATTGTGGCAATGCAAGAGACCGATAATGCAATGCTTGGTGATACATTGGCCATTGAGTTAACTGTTGTGCCACCTGCTGCTTGGAATTGGGCTAATCTATACTTCGGTTCTACAACAAACATAAAACCAGTAACAACCCAAAATACAGAACGCTGGACACTTACAGAACTGACGGATGCTGCTAACTTGATTACCCTTACCACAGATCCTACATACGTATATGTGGCTACAGTAGGAACACCAGCTGATGCATCTCAAGTATATACGGCTACTTTCCGTTTCAAACAAGGAAGTTATTCAAAGGAATTTACTTCAGAAATTTTTGCTGATCCTCGAGTGGTGAGTTATTGTGTAGATAATGAACGTACTTATAAAGGTGTGACCGTTGAGGCTAAGCCTGCTACCAGTGTGACATATAACAGTGGTGTTGTATCTTTCGCTTCTACAGCTGAAAATACCTCATCATGGACAATGGCTGTAGTGGGAGTGCCAAATGAGTTGGTGTTTACTCCACTTGTTTCGGACAATGCTTGGCGTATAGAGGAATACAATGGTACGGCATGGACTACCACCTATAGCTTGGATAATATCCCTGCAAATACTGAGTTTAGATACTCTTTGCAACCAACTACTCAACAAATTCGTATTACATACGCTGCGGGTTCTGAGTCTGTAGGTCAGTTGTCAAATATCTGTGTAACTGCTTTGGAGACAGTAAAAACCAATACCAATAAGGTATATATGCCAATAGCCAAGGATGCAAATGGTGATGTAATCGCAACTACCCAAAAAGTAGTTCTTTATTCTACGCTGGACAAAGATTTGACTATCTCGCTCAGCAGTAGTGCAATGAGTACAGATGTAGAAACATTGCCTGCTAAAACGGGTGCATATATTCGTCAAGAAGTGACGATTACAAATAATGAAGCAATGACAGAAAATATCGTCAACCTATATGTAAAAGATGGCGCTACTACTTTACTGACATTACCTATTCATCTGTTTGAGTTCCGTCAGGGATTACCTGTTGATTTGTCCACAGACGCAACTGAACGCTATTATTTCTTGACGACCGCTTCAGCTACCGATCAATGGGCTACCCAAACCAGCAATGTGCGTTGGGACGAAATAAATCGTGCTGTCGTGTTTAAGAATACGGGTGGTGCTTCTACTACCAAGCGTAGTGTGGTATTTGCTTTTGAAGGTGCTGCAGATTATATCCAATTCAATGTTTCCGACAAAGTGACATTGACAGATTGGCTCATTGAAGAAAGTGCCGATGGAAATGCATGGGGTAGTGCGGATGACACCCTCAAAATAGCAATCAATGAGGGTATGGGCATTCAAAGACCATTGAACTATAATACACGATATGTGCGTGTATCCTACAATGGAGCAAATATGTCGAAAATGCTCTTGACAAACCTTGTTATCAAAGGTTCACCACATTTGATTGTTAATCCACAGAAAATCAATTTGAATGATGACTCTGATGTGACGAAAATGGGTCTCTTTACGATGACTGCCATCAACTTGCAACAAATTCGTGTAGAATCAAACAACCCAAATAACTTCAAGATTTTGTACAATGCAGATGACTTGACAGCTCAAGTAGGAGAATATATTGCTACTCCTTCTACTCATCCCGCTGCTTTGGGTACGAATAAAGTGGGTAATATCCAATTAGGTGTTGCATGGCAAGCTATCAATACAATCGATGATGGAAAAATTATTATTTATAATGATAATAATGATGGTATCGATACCAACGATAGTATCTTAGCTACCATCCAGCTTTTAGGTGCAAAAGGTCTCTTGACACTCGCAAATGCCAAGAATACGGGTGTATATACAGGTATTCCTGATGGCACAAGAGACGTAAATGGAGATGGTACCCCTGATAAATTCACTTATCATGGCAGCGATTACGAGGATTACCCATACCATGAAGTGGATCTTACGAATACATTTACTGCAAATGGAGAAGCATTGTTTGATTATCTATTTGTCTTTGCGGAAACAACTCCTGCCAGTGGTACTAATATCACTAAACCAGAAGGACGCACACTAGTAGGATCAAATGCTCGTACACCTTATTATATATATAAGAAAACAAGTGATACTTCAGGTAAATATGTAGCATATCAATTTGTTGGATCAGCAGAGACGAATGTGAAAGACAAAGCTACCATTGCTGGTGTAGTTATCAAAGATTCTACTACTACTTACATAGAGGTGCAAGACTCCCTCCGTGTCTATATGACAGGTTTCGCGCCATACGCTACAACAGGTTATACCAAAACAGAAGAAGGTGTATTCCTCTTCCGTGGTACCCATGGCGCAAAATTGGATGTTTATCTTGAAGATTGCCATATCTTTAGTCGTAATAAAACGATTAACGGTAATGGTTTCTATGGAGATAAAGAAGGTGGTGAGACCTTCTCAGAAGGATTTGCACGTGGTTCGGGTGGTGTACTTGTCTTTGAAAATACACACTCTTCAGAGCAATTGGAACAAGAAAAACCATTTGATGTGACGATTCACTCTATTGGAAACAACTTACTCAAGAGTAACTATGGTTGCTTCTATCTCTTGTTAGGTGCTATGAAGGCATATCAAATCTCTGCGCCAGTTCATATCCACATGGCATCAGATCGACATATACGTACATCTAAGACAAATTTGAATTTTGATGACCTATGGCCTACAGACATGAATGCTGAACGCGGTATAACCAAAACTAAGCGTACCAATGGCTATCTGGGGTTGAAGAAGCAAAGTAACAATGCTCCATCAATCGATATGGGTAATGCACATACAGTTGTCAACTTCAAGGGAGGACAAATCGAATTGCAAAATGCACAAATTGTATCTACCAACTATAAGACTACATTGGCTATCTCTCATCGTTCTGGTGTTTACGGTGGTGATGATGTAGGTATCCGCCTTTCTTATGGTATTGGTACTGACTCTGTAGGTGGTACAGTAAATATTTATGATGGTACTGTTACTGTAGAGCCTATGTATGTGAAACCAGAATATCGTCAGTACTATCTCATGGATTCAATCAATGGTGCAGAGTCTGAATATACCTCATGTTTGCGTACACCTAAAAATACATATATCTATGGTGGTTCTGTTTGTAGAGTTCGTGCTTGTCAACACGTAACTTCTAAGGGTGGAGCACCTAAAGATGGTCCAAAAGGAAGTTTCTTAGGACAATATGTATATACTCTCACGTCAACGGATGTGGTAGATCCTACTACGGGTTTGGTGAAACAATTAGAGTTCCCAAATAATGTGGCAAATTTGAAAGACTATCATAGTTCGCGTAGTTATGTATATGGACTCAATAGTGTGATGCCAGATGATAATGATAATCTTTATTTCTGGATTCCAGACGGATATGGAGGCGTAGAGGCGGAGGAAGATAAGTTCTTATCTACTTGGAAAGCTTGTATGACCGAAATTCGTGCTGGTTTAGGTGGTGTAGTTGAGGGTGCTGTTGGTGGCGATACCCCTATTGAACCAAATGAAGAAGTGAAGTATTTCCTCTATTGCAATATTGACCAAAATATGCTCAATGTTATTCGTGCAGGTGAAGGCGAAGGTGAGGATAGAGTATATTCTTACAAGGCACCAGTGGCTGTGCCAGCAGTCGCTAGTGGTTATTTTAACGGAGCTGAATATACCAGCATCTCACCTACTTTTGTAAGTGATACCACACAATATCAAGTAGTTAGTGATACTGCATATACTATCACAGATAAGGTGTTCTATGTAACAACAGCCACAGCTGATATTTGGCAATCATTTACAGCTCCATTTGATGTAGCAAGAATTTATGTAGTGGAAACTTATCCTGAAGAAGAATTGGAAAAAGTGGGTACTCGTTCACAAATTCTGTTGGAGCAAGCAAAACATAATGCTGACTTTGCAGCATTCTTTGCTGTGGCAATGGCTATTGGTACAACAGATGATTTTGAGAAAATCTTTGCTTCGTATAAAAAGTGGGCATATACACAAGATACTCAGAGTGGTGTGTATAGCGGTACGCTTGCTGATTACAACTTACGTGGTATGAAGGTGATAGAACCATACTATGGTGGTAACTGGAGAACTGCTAATTACTATCTCAATCATAATACAGGTAATTGGACAATCAATACAGATGGTATGTTTGAGCCTAAATGGCAGGTTATAACGAAGGAACAATACGAATCTGGTTTGCTCTTACAGAAAGGTGAGACATATTCTATGCTATTCCCACACTCTATGCAAAAGTATGGTAGCTTGGATAGCCGACAAGAATGGGATTATTGGTCTGGCAAGTTATTAATTTTTGAAAGTACAAATGCTCCACAAACTATTAATGGTCGTGATTTCTTGAATGAGTTAACACCTGAACATTTGTTCAGCAATACACCATCTTCAGCAAATGAAGTAGTTGTGACGGGTAATAGTACATTCGCTTGTTTGGAAACAATGAAACCAAATGTCTATACTTATAGTAGCGGTGCACCTAATATCGGTCAAGAAGCATTCTATCCAAATACGGAGGAGAATGAAGATGGAGACTTTGTTCCCGTATCTACGCCTACTGCGATATGGCCAAGCACCACATTCCTTTATGGAACTGTGCCTGACAATGCTGAGGGAATGCCTGCACGTCGAATCAGTAGAACAGGTGAGATTATCTACGACAATAATCTCGATGATAATGGCGATGGTACTATGACAGGTGGCAATATCCCAACCGTAGGTGGTGGTAACGACCTCTTCATCACTTCTACTGCGGAGGGTATCAACATCGCGGTGGCAGAGGCGCAACATGTGCGTGTAATGTCTGCGACAGGTATTGTACTCTACAACGGCATGGTACAAACAGCAGTGGACGTAGCACTTCCATCCAATGGTGTATATGTCATCACTGGCGAAACCGAAGTACATAAGATACTGTTCTAAGTGATGGGCTATTGGCTAT
>JAZUCY010000048.1:0-41772 GCA_045639365.1 Paludibacteraceae bacterium | reverse complement strand
GGCGATGTTTGGTATTATAGATATCAAGATGCGTATGCTAAATATAGGAGAACTCAAGCGCATTATGGGTTTTGGCTCAGAATACACCCTTATCGGCACACAAGCAGAGCAAAAGAAGTATATAGGCAACGCTGTAGAGGTGAATATGGCTATGGCTTTATGCTATGCGCTCTACAAGGAAATCAATCAAGCAAAAGCATAACACATGAAAATCAAAGTACGAGTAACGCAGAACGGGAAAGAGTTGCATTGTAGTGTTCATAGCACACAACAGCAACCAATAACCGCGAGCAAGTGGATCGGCGTGCATGAGCGCATGCCCGATAATGACCAGCGCGTTGTTGTTAGGACGGAAGAGGGCGCTACATTCTTCCTCTCGCCAATCAACGGTGCATTCCCAAAGAACATTAAAGAGTGGTACGAACTACCCAAGTAATTAACCTATAAAACAAACTACAGCAATGGAAAAGAAAGAAAATTGCAACGCTGGCGAGCAACAATGGCGACGCCCGCAAGATGTTAGGAAATTCCGAACATCTGACCCAAAAGAGATGTTAAACAAGTTCTTGGCAGAAAGAGTAGTTAAGAGTTGGACAGAGGATTTCATGGACAACGACACGGGAGATGTCGTTTCGGTGGAGCGCAACGAATTTCTATTCGAGAATGGAAAGTTCCTCTCCAATGAAGCAGTATCGGAGATTATGTTCTGTATTCAAGCAGGGGATATTGAGGACGTGTTAGTATCCGAGGTAAACACGAGCCTTGAGCGCTATATCCCTGACTGCTTTAGTCCTTACGAGGTTCTCATCACTCAAGCGGGAGTAAAGTACAAGTACCTGGTGCGTGCGCAATGCGTAGAGCAAGCGATCCAAATTGCAGCTGATTACGCTACAATGTATCTTGACTTGCAAGGCTGGTATAGCGTTAAGAAAGTAAGCGTTGTGGACTACCGAGTAATTGAGGATTCGGACGACTGCATTACAGAGGCTGAAAACGAGCAGACAACCCATTTCGAGTATTTCAATGTAGGCTTGCTTGTTCGTACATACTCCGACGGCACAGGTAAGGCAGAACACGTGAACTACAATGTCATACTCAAGGCGCACGATGTTGGGCAAGCGAAAGACCGCGTGAGTGCTTACGCTAAAAGAAAATTCGCGGAGATCCTCAGTCGCAACCCTAATAACACTTTCGTTGTCCTCAAAGCAAAGCCTTACGATACAGACGGCGTAGTGCCAGTAGGCTATTCAGAACTCTATTTCGAGAAACATAATCAATAACAACCAAAATCAAATCATTATGGCAAATTTCAGTATCAAAGTGAACTTACTCAAACTCACAGGAGCGTTTCTAACTAATTTCAAAGGCAAGTCAGCTACCAAGCGTTGCTTAGTAATTCCAATCGATGACAGCAATCTTTTCCTTGGCGAAAAAGGATTGTACCTTGACCTATCCGCGCTCGAACTCAACGAGCCAAAGTATCAAGAATCGCACTGTATCAAGCAGTCACTTCCTCAAGAGGTATTCGAGAAGATGAGCGAGGAAGAGCGCAAGGCTACTCCTATCGTCGGTGGTATGCGCGTTATGGAGAAGAAGCAGACCGCTATCGCTATTGATACCACATACGACGCTTCGGCAGCCGTAGATAACCCAAGCGACCTACCATTCTAACAACCTCACTTTGTCCGTTCCCAAGCCTATCCGTGGGCAAGGGAGCGGATATTGTTTTTCTTTGGTTATAAGCAACGATTTTTACTATGAACAAGGAACTTACCACCCGCACCAAGAAAAGTGCGAGAACGCAAAAACCGAAAAAAATAACGCAGCCAGCAACTGATGTGTTTACGCAGCTATGTGCCAAGGAGTTTGGCGCGGAGTGCATAAAGGAACACCGCTTCTACAAGAGCCGTCAATGGCGCTTCGACTATGCGCTGCCTAAATACAAGATCGCTCTTGAGGTAGAGGGCGGAGTGTGGACACAAGGTAGGCACGTTCGCCCCAAAGGATTCCTTGGGGACATGAACAAGTATAACACAGCCACGCTACTCGGTTGGCGCGTATTCAGAACAACCCCGTCTAAACTCCTTACAGCTCATACGCTACAACTCATAAAAAGTGCCATTTCTGGTACATTTTTACCCTCTTTTGAGCCAAAAGACGAAATAAATGCACCAAAATAGTGCATTTTCTTCGCGAAATGCTTTCGTGTTTCGTATTTTTTTATTATCTTTGCACCGCAATTCAAAATTTCAATTGTTATGATTCATTTTTCAGAGTATGTTTCGCTCGGACACCCCGACAAGATTGCTGACTACATCTCGCAATACTTGTTAGATCGTTACATCGAGCAAGACCCCGACACCCGCTATGCTGTTGAGGTACAAATCAAAGATTATCAAGTAAACCTCGCTGGAGAGGTATCATCTAAATGCAAGTTCACTCCTGCTCAAATTCAAGAGCATGTGCGCGCTGCCGTTAATGACATCGGCTACACTCGCAAGTACATGGAGAAGTGGGGAGCGGAGAACACGATTTGCGGCGACCTATTAGAGGTTAATTCCCTCATCTCGCAACAATCACCCGACATCGCAAAAGGCTTGAGCGGCTGGGGCGACCAAGGTATTTTCTTCGGTTGCTGCCACTATATCAAGGAGACTTGCGGCATGCCACTCGACCACACTATCGCAAAACGCTTGTGTAAGCAGCTATTCGATAGCGGCATTGGTGGTCTTGACATCAAAACGCAAGTGATTATGGACGACAACAAGATTCTCAAGGTCATTGTTGCTATTCCGCTCGTAAAAACGCATGTTGATGTAGTCAAGAACTTTGTGCGCAAGGTACTACCAGGCAAGTACGAACTTATCGTGAACGGAACTGGAACCTATGTGCAACACTCTACCATTGCCGATTGCGGTACAACAGGTCGCAAATTGGCTGTGGATTTCTACGGTGGAAACTGCCTCATCGGTGGCGGATCTCCTTGGACAAAGGACGCTTCCAAAGCAGATTTGACCCTCAATCTCGCGGCTCGTAAACTCGCGAAGAACTACGCATTGCAGAATAAGTGCGACACCTATGTATCACTCGCTTGCTGTATCGGAAAGCAGGAAGTAGATGTATGTATCAAAGACGGTGCAGGAAATGTTCTGCTGGAGGGAAAACACAATATAGACCCACGCGAATTGCGCAAAACATACGGACTTGACAAGCCTATTTACGCTTCAATGTGCAAATGGGGATTATTCGGGGAGTATCAGCAAGACAAAGCGTGGGAATAATAAACACCTAAAATTCAGTAAGTTATATGAAAACGGAAAAAGTAAAACTTTCGCAGGTGAAAGTAAACAAAGCCAATCCGCGCACCATACGCGAGGCAAAATTGAACCTTTTGGTAGAGCGTTTGCTCGTATTCCCAAAGATGATTGCTATCCGTCCCGTGGTTGTGGATAACAAAATGGTAGTGCTGGGCGGTAACATGCGTGTCACGGCTCTCAACCGCATTGCGGGCATGACCTTTGAGCAGTTGGCGAACATCATCGGCAAGACCAAGAACTACCAACGACTAACACAAGGCGAGAAAGAGCAGCTGCTTTCTACATGGCAAGAGTGGCTCGAAAAGCCTACCGTGGATATTGTCAAGGCTTCTGAACTGACCGAGGCGGAGAAGAAAGAGTTTATCATCGCGGACAACGCTTCATTCGGTGAATGGGATTACGATAAACTCGCTAATGAATGGGAAGCAGAAGACCTCAATTCGTGGGGCGTAGATGTATGGCAACCCGAGCCACCTATGCCACAAAGTAGCGGAAGCGCTGCAAGTCCCTCTAACGCTGCCGAGTTGGCTGGCATTGAGAACCAAGACGCGGCTTTCGATTCAACCAACTTGCCACCCGAACTACAAGGGCAAGACATCAACCCAGATGAGCTGCCAAAGATTACAGGCGACAACGAGACGGCTATGGAGCGCGTGATAATCGTGTACCCTAAAGACCGTGCAGCAGAACTCGCCCAACTGATTGGCTTGGGTGCTATTGACAAGGTAGTGTATAACATTGATGAGATTATTCCGTCCGTGTAATGACCTATCAAGAGTACATACGATACCACCTACAAGGCGACGCTGGCGTAGAGGAGCGAATGATTGCTTCCCTATGCCAGCATTACGCTTTGAATGAGTGGGACGCTTTTCGCCTCATCTATTACTACACGATGACCTACCATATCCCCTCTGCCTTGAGCATGTTGCTGGACGGAGAGCGCGATATGAAGCGGCTAAAGTTCCGCACCGATCGTAGGTATGTGCGCTGTAACGGCGCGTACAAAAGACTGCTGGAAGAACTTAATCAAGACAAGTTCCGTAGGCTATGCGCTTGCAAGACCACGCCTGATGAGATAGTAAGGACGATTCTGCAACACTTGGGACTATGAGCGAGCAACTGAAATTATACAAGGGCTTTGACTATGCCGCCTTGAAAGATATTGCCAAGAACGCCAACAACCAGCAGATTATTCGCGATGTGGAGTACGGCAAGCTGCTTAATCATGTCAGCCCTGCGAACATGTACTGCGAGCGCATAAACGATATGGCGTTCATCATCGGGCAAGTGCAAAAAGAGCGCTTTCGTATCATCGGTATGGGTACGAAAGAAGCACACAAGCGGAAAGGGCTTGCAGGCTACCTGCTCAAAAGATGTATTCAGTTCTCCAAGGAGCGAGGATTGAAGAAGATAGCAACACGGAGTAAATCGGGCGCAGATTTCTACTGCAAACGCGGCTTCGATGTTGTCGGAATGAGGGGGGGGGGATTACTTATTAGAACTATCAATTGAAACCAAATAACACTATGGCTTATTATCAATCACCACGCTGGTCAGCGGAGATAGCAGACTGCTCTATGCCGATGACCTTTGACACCTACAGCAACTGTTCTTTCGGTTGCTTGTATTGCTTTAGTCAGTTCCAACGAGCAATAGGCGGAGCGAAAGATTCATACCTTGCAAAAGAGGTACACCCCGTCAATGTGGAGCGAATAAAGAAGATGTTTACCGACCCCGACCAATACGCAGGTCAGTTCGCTACCTACATCAAGCAACGCCGCGTAATGCAATGGGGCGGACTATCCGACCAATTCGACGGCTTCGAGCGCAAGTATGGCAAGACGCTTGAACTGCTTAAGTTCTTCAAGGATATAGACTATCCGTTGTGCTTCTCTACCAAATCTACTTGGTGGACGGAAGATGAGCGCTACATGGAACTTGTGCGAGGTCAGAAGAATTGGAATTTCAAGTTTTCAATCATCACGCTCGACCAGGAGAAAGCACGGATCGTAGAGAAAGGCGTACCCTCACCGCTAAAACGCTTGGACGCTATTGAGCGTATTGCTAATGCTGACGCGGGCGGTGCTACACTCCGCTTGCGACCTTTCATTATCGGTATATCCACGCCTACCTACTTGGACTTGATTCGTGAGGCGGGACAACGCGGAGCAACGGCTCTATCAACGGAGTTCTTCTGCGTAGAGCAACGCTCACAAACACTCAAGGAGTATATGCCTGTGCTATCGGAGTTGTGCGGCTTTGACCTCATGGCTCTTTACAAAAAGTATAGCGTTGCGCAAGGCTACTTACGACTGAACCGCAAAGTGAAAGCACCTTTCGTTAAGAAGATGAAAGAGATGTGCGATGAAATGGGCATGCGCTTCTATGTGTCGGACGCTCACTTCAAGGAGATGTGTTGTAACGGTTCTTGCTGTGGTCTGCCTGCTGATTGGAACTACTCCAAAGGTCAGTTCTGCGAGGCGCTGCAGATCTGCAAGACAAAAGGTATCTGCTACTGGGCAGACATCAAGAAAGACATTGAGGAGTTGCACCAATACGATTGGGGCAGAGCAAGCGGATTCAATGCTAACAGTAGCGAGAAGCGCGCACAGTTCTACGGCATGAGCATGGCTAACTATATGCGCTGGCTATGGAACAACCCTCAAGCGGGACAATCACCCTACAAGATGTTCGAGGGCGTTATGGCTCCGATGACTAATGAGCAAGGGGAGTTCGTGAAAGACAATGAGGGCAATTTAGTTTACATTTACCACAAGGAGAGAACGCTATGAGTAATACATCAAGACGAAATCACATCAAGCAGGCGAGAATGGTCATTGTAGCCGAACTCTACAAGCGCGGCTGGAATATCCGCAGGATCGCTGACGAGGTAAAGGCGCGCATGGGTACTTCATGCTCTACACGCACGATCTGGAATGATATTCAAGACCTGCTCAAGGAGTGGCAAGCGAATCGTATTCAAGATGTGGACGCGCGCCTACAACTCGAACTTGAGCGTATAGATGACTGTGTGGCAGAGTTATGGGAGCAATGGGACAAGAGCAAAGAGGATTGGGTTAAGGAGTACAACAAGCGTGTGGGCGTTCCTGTTCCCGAAGCAGGGGACGGCGGTGGAGAGCAGACAACTATTCAGACCGTCAAACGCGAGAACACCTCACAGAACGTAGTAGGACTTGGCAACCCTGCCTACATGTCGGAGATCCGCCAGCAACTCATGGAGCGCCGCAAGTTACTCGGACTGTACGCTGCTACCAAGAGCGAGGTCACAGGTAAGGACGGCACACCGTTGATACCAGCGCAAAAGATGTCCGATGAGGAGATTATGAAAGAGATTGAGCGTATCAGAAACAGCCGTAAGAACTAACCACTATGGACTACAATGCGAGTTTAAGGTTGCTTGAGTTAGAGCGAGAATTGCACAGGAGGGACGCTGAAAAGCGCTTTCCTGCTTTTCTCGATTACACTACACCGACCTACTCGCGGCAATGGTATCATACGCTCATCGCAGAGAAATGCCAGCAGCTGATTCAAGGCACGCTCGGTACGGATAGGCTCATGCTGTTTGTGCCACCACAACACGGCAAATCGGAGATTGTCAGCCGTAAACTGCCTGCCTGGGCTTTGGGCTACAACCCGCTTCTCAAGATTGTAGGCGCTTCCTACTCCGCAGACCTTGCACAAGGCTTTTCGCGTGCTATTCAGCGCACTATTGATAGCCCCGAGTATAGCGAGGTATTCCCGAACACATTCCTCAACAACCAGCGCGTAAAGACCAACGACAGAAGAAGTTGGGTACGCAATGTGGACATGTTCGAAACAGTAGGCTTTGGTGGCTTTTACAAGGCAGTCGGTGTAGGCGGTTCTCTCACGGGTACGCCTGCTGATGTAGGTATCATTGACGACCCTGTTAAGGACGCTTTAGAGGCAAGTTCTCCAACATATAGGCAGCGTATCTGGGAATGGTACACAGATGTATTCCTCACCCGTCTGCACAACGATAGTAAGCAGATTCTTATTATGACCCGCTGGCACCAAGACGACCTTGCAGGGCGCTTGTTAGAGCAAGAGCCTGAAAAGTGGGTTGTAATCAAGATTCCTGCTATACGAGAGGACATGACCAACCCCGAAGATCCGCGCAAAATGGGTGAGGCTCTATGGGAAGCAAGACACAGCCTTATGCGCCTGCGAGAGGTAGAACAACGAAGCGCAAGAACATTCGCCTCACTCTACCAGCAGCGACCTGTTATAGCAGGCGGTAACATCATCAAGGAATCGTGGTTCAAGCATATAACGCTTGCGGAGTTCAACCGCTTGCACAACGATGAGCCGATAGTGTTCTTTGTTGATACTGCCTACACCGACAAGACCTCTGACGACCCAACAGGTGTTATTGCCACCTGCAAAATCGGCAACGACTTGTATATAACGCACGCACAAAAGGTGCTTATGCGCTTTCCCGATCTGTTGCGATTCTTACCCGAATACGCAAAGCAACACGGCTACACTCGTCGCAGTTCTATACGCATAGAGCCTAAGGCGAACGGTATATCCGTGATTGACCAAATGAAAGAAACAACAGGGTTGAATGTTACCCAAACGCCAAGCCCAAAAGACAGCAAAGAAACAAGGCTCAACGCTGCTTCTCCTACGGTAGAGTGCGGTCGCGTAATACTCGTGGACGGCGCATGGAATGAAGCGTTTAAGAATGAGGTGTGCGGATTCCCTGCCAACCCTCATGATGAGTTCGTAGATGTGCTATGCTATGCCATAGACTACCATATTGCTAATCCGTTCAAGCCTATAGATAAGGCGCGAATCGCAAGCAAAGTATATTAACCACAATAAACCAATCAATTATGACTATCAAAGACATCATCTCTGCAGATCGCAGACCAGAGGCTATGATTGCCGAACTGAAAGAAAAGGCTATCTTCGTCCCAGCATGGAAAGGGCGTGCTGGATTAGAGCGCGAGTATGACCCGCGCAAGCACCCTGTAATGAGTAAGGCATTTTATCCCGATGTCGTAAACAAAGACGGCTCGATAGACCGCGTTACTCGCGTTACCTATGATTTGCAACGCCTTGCCGTTAGGCGTATGTCGGAGTTGTGCAACGGCATACCCGTCAAGCGAGTGTACAAGCCCGAAAACCCAAAGCAGAAGGAAGTTCAAGACGCTATGGAAAAGTTATTCAAGCGCAACCGTATTAATAGCGTGAATAATGAGCGTTGTAACATGCTTTTTGCTGGCTGTGAGGTAATGACCATGTGGTATGCTGTAGAGCAACAAAACGACTTGTACGGATTCAGCAGCCCTCTCAAGATCCGCTGCCGCAATTTCTCCCCTATGTTGGGAGATGAGTTGTACCCGCTTTTCGATGAAACAGGCGACATGATTGCCATGTCAGTAGGCTACACAAGAAAGAATGGAAACAAGAATGTTCAGTATTTCGACACCTACACAAGCGATATGCACTACCGTTGGAGCAATAGTGGTTCGGAATGGGTAGAGGAAACAAAAGAGGCGCATACTGTCGGCAAGATTCCTGCTATTTACATGTACCGCCCTACTCCTATTTGGGAAGATACCAGCAATATTGTGAATGAGATTGAGATGTCAATGAGCCGCAATGGTAACTACCTGCGCAAGAACTCCAAGCCAGTATTTGCCTTGTACGCCGACGAGGAGATACCATTTGGTCAAGAAGAAGACGACAAGAGCAAGGCAGTTATCCAGCTTCCTAAAGGCTCATCAGCAGAGTATATCACATGGCAACAAGCCGTTGAAAATCTCAAGTTCTATGTATCAGATCTGCGCCAAACATTCTTCACTCTATTGCAGCTGCCCGATTGGTCATACGAGAAGATGAGCCAGCAAGCGCTATCGGGAGAGAGCCGCAAGCAGTTGTTTATTGATTCTCAACTCAAAGTGAAAGACGAGAGCGGTCGCCTGCTTGAGTTCTACGATCGCGAGGTAAATGTTGTGAAGCAGTTCCTCAAGCGCGCTATGGGTGAATCGTACCACGCGGATATTGACGCGCTCCCTGTTGAGTGTGTAATTACTCCGTTTATCATTTCCGATGAAAAGGAGACCATTGCTAACCTAACAGCAGCCAACGGCAACAAGCCTATCATCAGCCAGCGCGAATCCATCGAGATGTTCGGCGTTTCTTCCAATGTGGACAAGACCCTTGAGGAAATCAACAAGGAAAGCGCGTTAGATAGTTTCGGACTAACAGAGTAGCCTATGAAAGTGATTGATATTATAGGCGGAATGAAGTTTGAGCAGAGCGAGTTCCACAGAGGCAAAAATGTATGGGCAGCGGAAACACTTTACCTGTTTGCAAAGGCAAAGGAGTACCCAGTCCAAGACTTGCCTCTGTGGGCTATCGACCTCTCCGATGAGCCGTTCGACGCACGCGATCTAAACAGCTTCATCTTCCAATGAAGGCGAGTACAAGACTGCTCGCTGGAGTACCCTATCATCCTTGACAATTACGGTCAGATCGCGGACGGCTATCATAGACTATGTAAGGCTATTCTTGAGGGGCGCGAAACAATCAAGGCTATCCGTCTTGAGGAAATGCCAGCGCCCGATAGAATCGAAAAAGAAGACTGATATGGCAAGAAGAAAAGCAGCTAAACAAGAGCCGCAGTACACTTGTGGTGATTGCGCCCACTCCTACGATTATCACGAGATAGGCTGGGACGGGAAGCCGTTCCTTTGCCGTTGTCCGTTCTACACAAACGGCAAGTACTGCCGATTCCTCAAAGAGCCACAATGCAGCAACCATTTTGAACTAAAACCACAAGACAATGCCCAGAGTGAATGACCCTTTCGAGAGGCAGCACATTGCCAACCTCTCCAAATACGCTAAAATCATTGACGAAATCTTCAAGGCAGCAGCTAAAGAGGCGGCTTCTATCGGTGTAATTGTCGGAAACGGCAATTTTGACGCTTCTCGCGTGTTTTCTTTTGCCGACTATCCAATTACCCATAAGATGATACAATCGTTGCTCTCGCGGCTCGCTAATAGCGTAGAAACGGCTATTGTGAACGGAGTAGAGGCAGAGTGGACGCTTGCCAATAACAAGAACAACGAATTGTCAAGGCGCGTGTTCGGGGATAATGTAGGCAAACTGACCCAAGAGCAGTACCGCAAGTATTTCTCAAGCAACGATGAAGCGCGCGAAGCGTTCCTTGCTCACAAAGAGCAGGGGCTGAACCTATCCGAGCGCGTATGGAGATACACCGAGTGTTTCAAGTCCGACATAGAACTTGGACTTGATATAGGCATACGCAACGGACTGGACGCGGCTCAAATGAGCAGGCAGCTACGGCAATTCCTACAGCACCCCGATATGTTATTCCGCAGGGTGCGTGATGAACACGGCAACCTTGTGCTTTCGAAGCGTGCGAGCGACTTCCACCCTGGTCGTGGCGTGTATCGCTCATCGTACAAGAACGCGCGCCGACTTGCTGTAACCGAAACCAATATGGCGTACCGATCCGCGGACTATGAGCGCATGCAGCAACTTGATTTTGTGGTTGGCATAGAAATCCGCCTTTCGAACAATCACACTACACCAGGCAAGAACGGTCTGCCTATTCCGTTGGTTGATATATGCGATGAACTCAAGGGCAAATACCCAAAGGATTTCAAGTTTACATCCTGGCACCCACATTGCCGTTGCTATGTTGTTTCGATCCTCAAGACGGAATCGGAACTCATGCAGGAGAACGCAGCTATATTGAGAGGCGAAGAACCGAGCAAAAGGAGCGCGAACAAAGTAGAGGATGTGCCAGAGAATTTCAAGGATTGGTTAGAACAGAACTCCGATCGTATCAACAAGGCAAAAAGCGTACCGTATTTTTTAAGAGATAACGCTAAATATTCGGGCGTTTATTCCCCTAAATACGGTGCTGTTGGCTTGCTTACAGGCACAAAACTTGGCAGGGCTGCAACAAGAGAGGCGCTAAAAATATACGAAGATTTTCCTGCCCCTACAATTTCGGCGGAACAAAAGTCGAATATTGAGGAAATTGCAAAAGAACTCAATGCGCGACTAGACCCCCCTATGACATTTATTGAGGCAAATGAGGGAAGAGGAAATATGTCATACGGAAAAGGAGAGGAGTTCTATTCGAATTGTCAAGTATGCGTTGCTATACATGAAGCAAGGCTTAGGGGGTTAAATGTAACAGCGGTTGGATATACAGATCGTAAAGATAGCGTGCAATACTTATTAGGGGAGAGTTTTCAAGATATTTGGATAAATCCTAAAACGGGCAAAATTCCAAATGTCACAACTGTACGTGATGTTAATTTTGATGTTCTTACCAAAAAACTTGATAAGAACACAAGTGCTATAGGCAGATATCATATAGGAATTAACATGAAGAATAGTGGTCATGTTATTACTGCAGAGCGCTTGCCTAACGGAAAACTTATATACTATGATGCGCAAAGTGGCACATTCCTTAATATTGAAGAATATGCCACTTTAGAGGTTGAGAATTTCGAGATACTCAAAGTTGATAAATTACTGCTAAATCAAAAGATGTTTAAGTCGATTGCGAAAGTTCTTTGATTTTTCTTACGATAGGGTAGATTGTCATTATATCTCGTAACCTTGCTACTTCACCACGACTGTTTACGGCTATAACGCAAGGGTGACCAGTATATCGGGCGTGATTGGAATAATCAAGATGAAAGTATGTTACCCCATGCATACCGATACAACCCTTAATAACACCCAGCCCATTGTCTTGCATATAACGAACTGCCGCCTGATTAACTACGTTTGATTCCATATCAGTTAAATTTTTAAGTTTTTGCGTTAGAACAGCGATTGGTTGCGAGGTGGTAAACTCCTTACCCATAAGCATTTGAGTGCTTCCTCGCCAATCTCTCGTTGTTCTGCTCGTCTCATAAATAAGATGAGCAAATTTTGGCGCAAAATTACGATTTTTTTTTGAAATATGCAAATTTTTCACGAAAAAAGTAAAGGAGCGCCACGAAGACGCTCCTTCTGTTGTTAGTCCTTGGAGAGTACTTGCTCAAGAACACACTCATAAGAGAAGAATGGGTACAATTGCTTCTGCTCTTGCTTGTAGGTGAATACGAGCCTGTTTAGAGGCTCACCACGCAAGAGTTGGTAGGTGCGCTTCTTGGGGTTGTGGAACTCGGTATTGCTGGCTACTTGCTTCACGAAATCCAAGGCGGAATCGGGGTCTGAAAACACGCCTATCACTTCCGTTCCTGACGCGTCTAAAATACGATAACCCATAACGCGGTCAAACACCTTGCGGGTCACTACATAAACTTTCGAATGCTTTTCCATAACTTGTTCATTTGTTGGTTGCTGTGTTAAAATTCTAATTGTAACTGTACAGGCTTCGAGGGCTTGCTCGGAGCGGGCTTTTCAGCAGGCACTACGGCTGGTTGTTCTACCTCAACTGCTGGCTGCTCAATAGTGATAACCTGCCTCTCAAACGGCGGCTCGTAAGGAATACCCATGGACGCTAATTGCAGGATTGTTTCCCTGCGCTTATTGCTCAGTTCTTCCATGTCGTCATCGTCGAAATACTGCCACACAAAGGACATCCAGCGACCGCCTAACATTACCCTGTCGATGTGGTATGTTTTGTAGATCTGCATTGAAAGCGAGTTGCCCCATTGAATATCTCCACGCGCACTATTCAAGCAGAGATTTAGCAAGGTCATTCTCACGCAACGGTGGTCTAAGTCGCAACCGTACAACCGTGGCTCAAGATCGTGCTTACGCGAATTGGCTAATCCTTTGAGCAAGAGCCGTCCGCTGCCGCAAGTCGGATCGCACACCGATTCTCCTTGATTGTCGGTTATTCCTGCCATAAACTCGCAGATGTTCTCGGGTGTAAAGAACTGACTATTTGAGCCGTGAGATATATTGTCCATGAACATATCCCCAAGGCAATCGTGGTAGCCCTCTGAATGCTCCCCCAAGTCCTGCAATGCTTGCAAGTATCGCTCATTGCGCTTGCACTCATTGAATGCCTTAACCTCTTTCTCGGTTGGGTTGGCAAGGAATGGGAATAGCGCAAAATCGATAAAGCTGTCGAAATTGTCCACGAACCCACGCGCGGGGTCTAACTTGGCTATAGCGCCTGCTAATTTTTGCTCATCACGTGTCATAGGCGAATCCTCAAAAAACCTCTTTTTTTTTGGAACTCTTTAGAGTTCTTTTTTTTATCTATTCTATACGCCATTACGAGTATAACGAGTAATATAGGCGTATATCATATCAATATCACTATCATTATCATTAATAATATAAAGGTCGCATACGACTGCAACGACCGCATACAATCGTATGCAATCGCATGCGGTCGCATAATCACTCGAATACCTGCTCTGATAGGTCTATGCCGTAAAGCAGCTTGACAAGTTGGTTAGCATTATGTGCGGCGTTCACTGGGAACGCGGCTGGAAAGTGCCTTGCGAGTATATCCTTTGCTACCGTGTCACGGAACTTAAACAGGTACTCAAACGGCTGTGCTTCAAACAACGAGAGTTGCGTAGCGGTCTGCTGTGTTAATCCTGCTGGCAATTTCTCCTTGCTGTCAGCTTCCACTGTTTCTGTTACTCCGTATTTGGTGAATCGGTCGGGCTTTGGTTCTTCTTGATAGTCGCAGATCGCTACACGATAACCTGCTCTAACAAGTTTGGGTAGGTACGAATCCAATGCGTGGTAAGGGAAGCCACACAGAGGCGTTCCGTCATTTCTGTGCGTTAGCGTTACCGAAAGCGTTTTAGAGGCTTTCTCTGCGTCCTCGTAGTACACCTCATAGAAATCGCCAACGCGAAAAAGGATTATTGCGTCAAGGTGTTGCGCTTTGATTTGATCGTATTGCTCTTTGATTGTCATGGTTGCCATAATGGTTGTTCTTTAGTAGTTAGACAATTTGTTGGCGAGCGCTTCGAGAGTGGACACTCCGAAGTGTTCTTTGAGTTCGTTTACAACTGATGCCTTTTGGAATTTAAGAGCCGCAAGGATAGTGCTGGCAGGATTGCCGCGATAAAGGTTGATTGAGTTTTGTGCTTGTGCTGTCATAATCATTTGAATTTAGGAGTTATTGTCTGGGAAATTGATTTCAAACTGTTGCTTGGCGTACGGAGATAGCCAGCAGCGTTGAGTGATTCCGCACTCTGGTACGCACTCGTCCAGGCAGCAAAGCAGGTTCCAGCCATAAACGTCATCGACCATTTCCCCATGTTGGTTAATAATTGATTTCATATTAAAAAGAATGCCACCCCTCCCGTGCGAGAAACACGAGAGAGGGGCGATTGTTATTTATGCAGTAACTTTTACACGACCAAGCAGATTTCCGCTAATCTCATGGAGTTCTCGCGCTCTCTCGGGAGATACCTCGCGAGCGTGTGCGGTAATGGCTTGAGTGAGTTTCCAAAGTGTAGCCGCTCCTTGCACTCCGTCGTCGGGGTTGTTGTTCATGAGCAGTTTCTCTACAGCCTGTTGCTCTGCCTTGAGGATAGATCCGTTGCCTTGGAGTTTCTTCAACTCTTTCTCCAAATCAACCTCTACCTCGCTCGCTCCCTGTATCTCAAGCGCTTTCTTCATGATGTTGTCGCGTGAGTACAGACCACGAGTAAGATCGCGAACGGCTGAAACAGTAGTAGCCGTGTCGAGCGCGTATGTTTGGTCGGACAAGGCGAGATTGTCGGGCAACTTTGCGCCAAGGTGTACTTGCTTCATAACGCTTTCGCGCACCATGCCATTAAGGCAAGCGCCGTTGAGCATGAATGTACGCATATCCACAGCACCGTCGCCATAGTCGGAAGTGGAGAAGCGTGCGCCCATGAAGATGATTACCTCGCCATTGTTCTTGGTTGGGATTGAAATTGGTGTAGGTAGGATTGTTTCAGCCCATACCTTGGTGTCGTTCATATACGCGTCGGAAATGACTGCACCTTGTCCTGCTGCTTCTTCGATGAACGCGGTGAGGATCTTCTCGGAGTTGAGACGTCGGTAAGAATCAGAAAGCACGCCACGAACCTGTGAGCCAACGGTACGCACTAAAACGCGGGAACGCTCCGTCCAATCAGAGTGCTGGTTGAGGATAGTAGCAGCTAACATGATTTGCCATTCAGAACCGCAAGCAAGTTGCTTGAGGTAACGAGAGGGAACGCCCATGCGCTCTGCGAGCTGCCCTACTGCGTTCGCGTGTAGCGAGAACTCGCCATTAGGCATACGCATACTCAATCCGTTGTCGCCAGCGAAAGTGATTACAGGGCGCTCTCCACGCTCGCGCAAGTTCACGCCAAGCGGTGCGATGTAGTCCTGCGCAATCCTACCCTCGTTGATAAGGCGCTCCATGGTTGCTTGTACTCCGACAGCCTTGCCGTCAATCATTTGTTGAACACGGTTCATTACGACTTCATTAAGTCCTTGTTGTAATGTTGCTTCCATTGTAGTAAAAAATTGATTGTTTCTATTTTGATTAAAATTTATAGTTATCGAGAGCGAATACTATGCGCGCAAGATTTCCCAAGCCATTTCTTCCGTTAAAATTTGAGTGCTCATAATTTATATGAACGTCTCCAATAAGTTTATTCAAATTCTCATCAAGGGAGAAGCGGATTTCTAAGGAAGCGTCTTGAAACATCGCGCAGAGGAGTGGTGTTGCTGTAAGTTGAGCGCGCGTCGCGCCATAGCCGTTTATACGCTCTTCTTTAGCAGTAAGGTATAAGTATCCAAAGCAGATTTTGGCTTCTGCGACAAAAGAAGTGCTTACACCCAATGCGTTAAAAATAGCATTGCTAACTCTTGATTTCAACTCGCCGTTAAGAATTTCGGCAAGATTTTTTGCTTGTTGCTCGGTCATCATAATAAGAATATATTTGATTGTTAATAAATTATTACTTGTTATAGAAAGTTACTTGCAATCCACGACGGAGTTTGCAAATCGTTTTATCAGCCACGAGGCGATAAGCGCGCTCCAAGAACTTGTTCGCGAGTTCCTCACCGATGATGTTTACTAAACCTTGAACACCAACCAATGTGTTAATGCGGTTGCCGTTTCCGTCTAATCCGTAAACCTTGATACGAAAATCCATGTTGATTTCACGTGTGGTGTAGTTGAGTTGTAATGCAGTTGCTTTCATGTTTGTATGTATTTATTTCGTTATTTCGTTTTGAATTTCGGTGCAAAATTACAACTTTTTTTTGATATGACCAAATTTTTTACGAAATTTTTTCATAAATTTTTGCATAATTTTCGTAATCGCCAAGTAATCAACCGAATAATTTTCGCGAAAAAATATCACTTTTTTCACGAAATAGTTGCGTATATAAAAATAATTCACTACTTTTGCAGCCGAAATAAATTCACGCAAATATGAAAAGTCAAATTTTAGAAGCGCTGAAAGCCAAATTTGTAGGGGTCAGCGAAGCAATTTTAAGCAAGTACGCCGAGAAATTGGCGAAAAAAGTACTCAAAGAGGAAGATGTTGCAACCGCTGTCGAGGGGGTGACATTCCAACAGATTCTTGATAGCTACGGTGACAGCCGTGCTACCGAAGCCTCACAGACCGCCGTAAACAATTACGAGAAAAAACACGGTCTTAAGGACGGCAAGGCGATTGAGGGGTGCGCGCCTCAGAATCAAAACCAGCAACCCGGAAACGATGATGTTCCAGCGTGGGCAAAAGCACTCATTGACGACAACAAGCGTTTCAAGGAGATGTTTGAGAGCAACGCAAAGGAGCGTGTAACGGCAAGCCGTAAGCAGAAACTCAATGCTGTTATTGAGAAATTGCCTGCTTCATTGCGCAAAGCCTACGAGCGTACAAGTATCGATACGCTCACCGATGAGGAGTTTGACACCCTCATTACGGAGGTAGAGGCAGAAGTTGGCGAGATCGGCAATAACATTCAAGCGAGAGGGGCTGTGTTTGGTCAGCCATCTAAACCGATAGGCAAATCTGCAACAGCAAAAGAAGCAACTGATGCCGAAGCAGACGCTGTGGTCGGTAAGATGAACTTTTAATGTTTAACAACCAAATTGCTACAACTATGACGAAAGCAAAAGCAAATTTGAACCGCGAGGGACTTGAGGTGCACATGGGTAATGATGACATTGTCATTGTTCGCTGTCTTGCCGATATTCCTGGCGGTCGTACACTTGATGTGTCAAACCTGCCAGCTGGAACTAAAGTAGTACAAGCAGGTCACATCATCATCAAAGACGGTGAGAACTGGAAGCCTATGCCTGTTAATACAAAGGGCGACGGCTACGCAAGCGCACCGTCAGACAGCACTTATGTGGGCGTGCTGAAGATGACCGTAACAACGGAAGATCCTCGCGCTGCTATCATGACCCAAGGTCAAGTGAATGCGGCTGCAAGCCCATACCCTGTAACAACAGCCATTAAGAACGCTTTGCCACGCATTGAGTTCTTGTATGATTAAAGTTGAACCGTTAAATTAAAGTACGATTATGTCTAAACAACAATCAATGTTTCCCGAGATCGTGGAAAAGTACTTTCGTAAGGTGGTAACAAAAGTCACCGAGAAGTACAACGGAGAGAAACAGAAGCCTGTGTTGCTGTATAAGACCATGCTTACGGAGGAATACTCCGCAGACCTGTCTTGGGAAGCAGCAGAATTGAACAATGTCATCCTTGCCGCAGACGTTGTTTCTATGGACGCTTCTATTCCATTGAAAAAGCGCGGCTCAATTGGAACCGCAAGTGGAAAACTTGCCAAAGTAGCGCTCAAGTTCAGAAAAGGTGAGAAAGAGATTACCAACCTCAACATCATGGCAAGTCGCGGCAGTAAAGAGAATGAGATCGCGGCAAAGACACTCAATGATGTGCCACGCTGTATTGGCGGTATCGAGTACCGTAACGAAATGCTATTCGAGGAGGCTGTCTCTACTGGCTCTATGTGTGTAGAGTACGGAGAAGACAATGACGGTGTAGGTATTCGCGTTACATTCGTTCCAGAAAAGAACGAGGTAAACGCGCTTGTTGCCGACTGGGTTAAACACCCTAACATTGCAACTCCAAGAGAGGATGTTCAGCAGTTGTTTGATTTAGCAGACGAAAGACAATCAGCCGTTGGGCTTGCGATGATTTCAAAGAAATACTTTGAGGCATTCCGCAAATCCCGCTCTGGTAAAGAGTTGGTTGCTAACTTCGAACGTCGCGATTTCACAGACAAGACTGTGCTTCTAACTCCAGGAAAGTCTGTGTTCCTGCAAGCGCTTGAAGACGAGTATGGTGTAGAGTTCCGTATTATCGACAACACATTCAAAGTGCAGCTGCCAAGTGGCAAGGAGAAATCCGTTCGCCCTTGGGTAGATGCAAACATCGTCCTTCTCCCACAAGAGGTTATCGGTCGTTTCGTGTATGGTACGCTCGCAGAGGAAACTAACCCTGTAGACGGCGTTAAATACGAAAAGTCAGGTTCTGCGATCCTCATTTCCAAGTACTCGCACAACGAGCCTGCTCTTGAGGAATTGACAGCTGGACAAGAGTTGGCACTCCCTGTTCTTGACGGCGCAAATAGCATTTACATTCTTCACGCTAATGTGGTAAATGAGGGTGCTATTAGCGTAGCAGAGGAAAATGCTTCATTGTCATTCAGCAACGCTAAATCAACCAAGGCAATCGAGGTTGATTATCGTGGCGCAGAAGCGAACTTGACTGCGTTTGCAGATGATGATTTCGTTACCGTAACACTCAAGGGCAACAAGCTGACTATCGCTTGTGCTGCTAACAGCGCAGATAAAGCACCTGCCCGCAACACTGTTATCACAGTAACAGACGGCGTTAACGAGTGCCAAATCAGCGTAACGCAAGCTGCTAACGAGTAACACGCTAACACATTAAGACTATGACAACGCTCGAAGCCTTAAAAAGTGTCAATTCGTACCCGATACCGTTGCGCACCTTGGAAGAGGTAGCACAACGGAGAGGGTTGCGACTTTCGGACGAATGTACACTTGATGTTATGCAGAGTAAGGAATACAACCTTGCTTACGCAGACCTCTTGATGTGGCTTTCGTTTGCACCACAAGTGACACAAGGCGGTCAGTCTTATTCGTTCACAGATGAGCAACGCTTGCAGTTCCGTAATCGCGCGAGCGACTTATTCGGAAAATACGCGAGCGAGGACGCTCCCAAAAGAATTTACGGCTATAAAGGTTCACGGCTATGATTATCCAAAACGGTACTATAGAGGCAAAGTCGAAGCAAGCAGGCGGCATAGATCCGACTACTGGCTTTCCGATTAAGAGCGCAGGTGCTACCTACTCTCCTGCAATCCCCTGCCAATATATCCCGAACAAGAACAACCTACTCGGCAGAACGCAAGGCGGAGAGAGTTTTACCGTTGCTTCTTACATCATCTTGATTGAGCAGCAGGCAAAACCTTTCTATGCGGAGCAGATTAGGCTAAAAGACTTGGACGGGAAAGAGATAGGAGAATACTCCATTATCGCTACCGAGAATATGGAAGCCGTGTGTGAGGTGAAGATTATAGTGTGACCGCGAGAATTTGCGCGAGGAGCGTTTAATTTTGCTTGGCTGGGTAACTTATCAAACGGCAAAAGAAAAGCGCACTCGCACAAAATCTCAAAAATTTAACTCGTATGCCTATCAAGCTGACAACGCCTCAATCGAAGATTGATAAGTACATAAAGCAACAGTTGATACGCCAAGAACGCGCGCTCCTCAACACGCTAATGTATGTTGGACAGCAATGTGTGAATACAGCGAGGACAAATGGTAGTTACACCGACCAAACAGGCAACCTGCGAAGCAGTATAGGCTATGTGGTAGCGGTGGACGGAAAGATTATCGGCGGAAGCAGTTTTGATGTAGTGAAAGGTGGTGCAGAGGGCGGCTCTACTGGCAAAGCATACGCCACGGAGATAGTTTCTCATTACCCCAAAGGCACGGTGCTAATCGTTGTCGCTGGAATGCACTACGCAAAATATGTGGCAGCCAAAGGTCTTGATGTGATAGCGAGTGCGGAACTGAAAGCACAAGAATTGATTCCCAAACTGCTCAAACAACTTGAAAATCAGATAAACCATGCTAACGGCTAAACAAGTACAGACAGATGTTTACAACATGCTCAAAGACAGCGCGCTTTCGTCGATGATTTCAGGCGCTGTGTATAGAGCAGGATACAGACCACGAGACAGTCGCGCAGAAGACGCGATTGTTACCTTTACGGCTGGCACGGTTGGAGAGGTAGAAAAAGGTGTTGTAACAATAAACATCTATGTACCCGACATAGACCCATACGAAAACGGAGTATTGGTTGAGGACGGAGCGAGAATCGACGAACTTGAGCAAGCTGCTGCCGAATGGGTACAAACGCTAACAGCAGAGAAATCGGACTACAAGTTCAAGTTGAGCAAGACTATCTATACCGAAGCAGATCGCGATACGAAGCAGCATTTTGTTGTCGTGATACTCGAATACGAGCATTACAAGTGATGCGCCTGCTACGGATTGAAAAATGTAAGTTTAACAACAAAACAATAGTACTACTATGGCACAAATTGGATGGGGCAAAAACCGTCACGGTGTACGTGATTTTGCTAACAACAAAGGTTGGCGCGAGTTGCCAACCCCAGCAGAGGACACTTGGGAAATAACCACCGAGAAGGGCGAAAAACTCGAAGCCAAACTTGAGGGTGGCAAGAACCAAGATGTTAAGTACAAAGAGAACACCA
This sequence comes from Paludibacteraceae bacterium, assembly GCA_045639365.1. Lineage (GTDB taxonomy): Bacteria > Bacteroidota > Bacteroidia > Bacteroidales > Paludibacteraceae > Colicola. Next base: position 20,681 of record JAZUCY010000048.1, on the reverse strand, counting down.
ATACCATTACCTTTGATATTCGTGTTGCTAAAGGCAAGAAAAAGCCTTTCGCTGACAAGAACGGTGTCATTGCTAAAGAGTATGAGTATTTCTCTCAACCAGAAGATCCCGAAGTTCCAGCAGGTATCATGGTCAGCCGCGCTCGAATTTCCTGTGAGGTAAAAGCCAAAGACGCAGAGGGTATGACTTTGACTTATACCGTAGAGCCTTTGGAGCCAGCTGATAAGACCAAAGATCCTATGGAAATGGGTAAGGTGACTATCACAGAGGCTGGTGGTAAAATCTCTGATGTAACAATCGAGGTACTCGAAGCGGAGGAAGAACCCGAAGCAGAAGCAGAGTAATCAATCGCGGGGTGGGCGCACACCTCGCTTTTGCGAGTAGGAAGAATGGTAATTCGCTTGAGTTCCGCGAACTCTTGAGCAGGTGGTTCGATTCCGCCACTCGCACCTAACAAATAGAAGCAATGCAAGATACAAAGGTAAATATCAACGACATGCTTACGAACGCGATATTGGAGAAGCCTATCCCGTTCACGCTGAATGGGCGATACTTTTTCCTCTATCAACCCTCTTTAGGAGTTAGCCTGCTTGCAGGACAGTTGCTTCAACAATTACAAATCAATCCTCAATTATACTCTACCAACAAGCAAATGGAGATGTTGCGCGTATGTATAGACCAGCGCGACATCGTATTGCGTATTATCGCCTTGCATACTTTCAGTTATCGCTCGGACGTGCTTCGTGAGGACAGGCTCGCAAGCCGTATTAAGGAGTTGGAGAAACTCGAAGCAGCCGATGTAGCAACCTTGCTTGTGGCTATCCTCTCATGGGACGGCAGACAAGAGGAGTTCGTAAAGCATTTCAAGTTAGATCGCGAGCGAAAGACGCGTGAGAAGATACAAGCCTACAAGAAGAAGAAAGGCGGCTCACTCACTTTTGGCGGTCACTCTATATATGGTGCGGTATTGGACGCTGCTTGTGAGCGTTACGGCTGGGAACTCGGATATGTGTTATGGGGCATATCCGCACTCAATCTGAATATGCTCTTGGCAGATAGCGTTCAGAGCGTGTACCTCTCTAAAGAGGAAGCAAAAGAAGCGCATGTATCAACGGACGGCATTTACCTTGACGCTCGCGATCCGAAGAACTTGCGAGAAATACAACGACTAATAATGGGCAAATAATATGGCAGAGGGTTCACTTAAATTCGTTGCTACTGTGGACAACAAGCAAGTACTCGTTTCATTGGAACAGATGAGAGGCGAGTTTATGCGTATGTCCCAATCGGCACAACAATCGGGAACGCAGTTAGATGACACTTTCGGGAAACTGAAAAACACTATCGCTGGTGTAGCAGGAGGTATAGCAAGCGTTACAATGCTCAAGGAGTTGAGCAAGCAAATTGCCAATGTTCGTGGCGAGTTTCAACAGCTGGAAGTGGCTTTCACTACCATGCTCGGTAGCGCGGACAAGGCAAATAAACTCATGCAGCAACTAACCAAGACTGCTGCCACTACCCCGTTCGACCTCAAGAGTGTAGCAGGCGGAGCGAAACAGTTACTTGCTTACGGTATGGAAGCAGACCAAGTAAACGATACGCTGATTAAGTTAGGCGACATCGCTGCTGGTGTTTCAATCCCTCTTGGCGACCTGGTGTACCTGTACGGAACAACCATGGTGCAAGGGCGCTTGTACACGCAAGACCTCAATCAGTTTGTGGGTCGTGGTATTCCATTGCTGGAAGAACTTGCCGAGCAGTTCGGTGTAGCGCAAAGCGATGTTAAGAAACTCGTTGAGGAGGGCAAGGTAGGCTTCCCGCATATACAAAAGGCTATTGAGAACATGACGAGCGCAGGCTCGAAGTTCGGTGGACTTATGGAAGCCCAATCAAAGACAATCAAGGGTCAGATAAGCAACATTGAGGATTCTATCGACATGATGTTCAACGAGATTGGACAAAAGAGTGAAGGGCTTATCAACGCCGCTTTCAAAGGCGTGTCGGGTATCGTTGAGAATTACGAGGCTATCGGCAAGGCTATTCTTGCTCTCGCTGGCACATACGGAACATATAGAGCCGCGTTGGTTGTTGTTAATGCTGTAGAGAAAGCGCACATGAACCTATTACGCGCTGCTGTTCTCGAGAAGAAACTCGCAGCAGGAGCAAATATCATGCTCTCCAATTCGGACGCAATCGCAGCCGCTCGTAAGGCGTTCTTTACAAAGACTATCAAACTCAATACGGCTGCTATCCTTAAGAACACCGCTGCAATGCTTACCAATCCTGCTGTACTTATCACGGCTGGCATTGTTGCTTTGTGCGCAAGCACATACGCTCTATCAAAAGCATTGAACACGCAAGCGAGAGCGCAAGAGGCGGTGAATAAAGCAAATCAAAAGCAGCAGGAGTATTTAGACGGAATAAAGTCGCAAGCAGATAACGCTATTGCTACGATTCAGTCTGAAACAGCAACTGTTTACGAAAAGGCAAAAGCCTACGAGTTACTGAAAAAAATAATGCCAGAACTCACGGAGAAATATACTCAAGAGGAACTTGCTGCTGCCAAATTGTCAGATGTGCAAAAAGACCTTGCTACATCTCTTGAAAATATTGATTTCGAGGGCAAGAGAAATCAGATAGAGGATACCAAGAGAAGTATCGAGAATCTTGAGCAGGCTATGCTGTATGCGAGTAGAATGGGAGAGAATACTATTGGGTACTCATTAGACCTTAAAAAGGAGCAAAAGAAACTTGAGATATACGAAAAGGAGTATCAAGAAATGCTCAAACTCCGCAAGAAAGCAGAGGAAGAAGCTGCTTTTAATGCTCTTTCCGATGAAGAAAAAATTGCTACATTGCAAAGGAAACGCGCCGAGTATCAGCAAGCGTATAATGAGTACGCAGGCAAAAAGGATATGGGCTGGGCAACCCCTATTGATTTGGTCGAAATGAGTAAGTACGAAAAACTACTGAAAGACTTAGACAGTCAAATAGAGGCAATACAGAATAATAAAACTCAACTTACCAAAGAGCAGTTAGATCTGCTTGAGAAAGAGCAGGAAGCATTGCGCAAGGTTAGACAAGAAGAAGAAGCGCTCCTCAACAACTCAAAGACTGCTCGCGAGAAGCGCCTATTACAGCTCAAACAAGAACTTGCGAATATCAACGCAGAGGAGAAAGCCTACAACAAGGAGAATAAGGGTGGCAGCGAAACCTCACGTGCCATGTTCAACACCAAGCGTTCTAATGCTCAACTCAAGTTTGACCTTGACATTGAGAACATGGACAAGCAGTTCGAGGATTGGTTGCGAGACTTCCAAGCTGACACTAAAGAGATTGAGGTGGAAATGGGGTTGAGCGAAATGGAAGAGGCTATCGAATTGGCTGACAACTTTAACGAGAAAGTGGAACGCCAAAACGAACTATTTGAGCGCCAAATCGAACTAAAACGCCAAGCGAACAAGCAAGAAGCGGACAACACCGTGCGTTCTATGTACGGAGATAAGGTTATGAGCGATTTCTCTGCGTTCTCCGCCAACGAAAGTAATAAAGCAACACTTTCCTTGTATCGCAACGCAACAACAGCAGAGGACAAGAAAAAAGTGGCTTCTGACGCAGGATTGAGTGAGGGACTGCTCGCAACCTACGCGGAAATGCAACAAATATATGAACAATACGAACTACGACTGGTTGCTACGATCCAAGCGGCAACGCAAGAGCATAATGCGGAGATGTTGAGCCAAGACATAGATGACTACATGGCGTATTGCGATGCTATACTTCAAGCGGCACGCGAACGCGAAGAAGAGTTAATCGCTATTGAGAGCGGCGAATCTCACCGCACCAAGGCTGATGTAAACGCGGACTTTGACAAGAAAGTTAAGAACGCTGGTATCGCTCATGGCATAGACGCTACCGAGAAAGAAGCCGCAAACATTGTGGCGCGCCTTGTAAATACCCTTGGCGCTACGAACGCAAACCAAGTAGATATAGCGGCAAAAGAGTTCTTCGACGCTCTGCAAGAGCAAGAGAATATGCTCAAGAGCGTTAAGGATATGACGGCAGAGGAAAAGACCACCGCTATACAGACCAACGAGCAGGAACTCGGACAACTACAGTTGCAAGAGGAGATGGCGACTGGTCAGCAGAAACTCGATTTGCAAGCGCAGATCGCAGAAAAAGAGCAGTTGTTGGTTTACCTCAAGATGAGCGAAGCAGAGTTAGACGGTCAGTCTAATAAGTTGCTTGCGACAAGACAACGCATGGAGAACGCTACTGCCCAAGCCAAGCAAAAGAACACCAATAAGAGCATACAGCAAATCCAAAAGGAGCGACAAAGCATACAGCTGACCGTAGATTCCCTTGCGTTAGTTTCTGACACCGCAAAAGAGGTAGCAAACACTTTCGGTGGTGTGCTATCGAAGAAGTCTAAAAAAGCACTTGAAGCCGTTTCAGAGATTGCCGATTTCGGTATTAGCGCGGTGCAAAGTATTGAGAGCGTAGTGAGTGGAGCGTCCGCAGGAATGACGGCAACAACAGGCGTAGCTGATGAAAGTATGTTAGCATTGGAAAAGGCAAGTGTTATCCTCACTATCATCTCCCTTGCTATACAACTCGTGATGAAGATTGTGCAGATCTGCCAACAGTTCACGACCAACGCCAAGGTGAACGCGGAACTCGACCAAATGGCAGCGAACATAGAGCGTATGAAAGAGGCGCAACGCGATCTTGATTTCCAATTACGCAACAGCAAGGGTGCAGAGTATTTCAGAGACGCTGCCAAAGCCGCTAAAGAACTCACGAAGCAAATTGAGGAGAATCGTAAAGCGTATGAGAAGTCACTTGCCGAAGAACAACGGCTTGCCCAAAAGTACGGTGAGGATAGCGACAAGACCGCAGAGCAACACCAACGCACGCAAGAGTTCAAAGAGGGCTGGCAGGACGCTATAACCGAGCAAGAGGAGCGCTTCCAAGAACTCGTGGACATGATTATGACAACCGATTTGAGCGGCTGGGCAGAGAGCCTTGCTGACGGCGCTATAGAGGCTGCTTTGGACGGCTCAAAGAGTTTCAAGGAAGTGTGGGACGAAGCGTTGGAACAATGGGAGCGTGACATGTATAAGGCGCAACTCAAACTCGACTACGAAAACATGTTCAAGGAGACTTTCGCGCGTTTCTCCGCGAGAGCGCAACAGATAGCAGAGGCTGGTGGCACGATGTCAGAGGCGGAGATTGCTCAATGGATGGCGGAGATGGACAGCAAGCAGGCAGAGGCAGAGAAACTCGCGGAGATGTATCGCCAAATCATGGAACAACGCGGACTGACAACTGACGGCGGAGATGTAGAGGGCAGCCAAGGTGGTGTGGAGAAAATCACGCAAGACCAGGCAGACGAACTCAACGCGCGCACTACTGCTATACAAATGCAGAACGCGGATATTGCTACGGCTGCTCAATCAATGCAAATCACGCTTGAGGGCATGGCAGAGGACAACCGCCTGCAATTAGCAAGTATAGTCAATATGGCAAGTAACATTGATATATCGGTAACGGTACAACAAGGTATTCTTGACCAAACACAAATCATAGCAGAAACGCTCGCAGGCATGAAAGAGGACACAGCCCGACTGAAAGCCATAGAGCAAAACACAGGCAGATTATGACAGCAGAGTATTTCAACGATCTAAAAGCCGATTTCCTCAACACCTACGCACCAATATTGTGCGATGAGAGTTTAGAGGATATTCAGAACGCAACCGATGTGGCAGCGTTTATTGCGGTGCTTCACAAGTACTTGCATTTCCTTGATTTCAAAGCCGTTCCTACCGTGGAATGGATTCGCAAGTGGTTCGGGAATTACCAGCATATCGCCAACGAGAACGGCGTGTATTTCGACCAAATACTTGCGTTGAGTAATCCTCAAGCCAATAGCATAGTGCTTTATGGAAAGTGCTATATCAATGCGATAATGATTTCGCCCAAGATGACATTCTTTACCTTGCATGATGAGAGCCAATTATCGCTTGTGACCTACGGTACGGCACATGTTACGGCACGACTGAAATCGGAAGCCTGCCAAGTGAATAAATTACACTGTTCTGCCTATTCGCGCATAAAAATTAGACGAGTATGAAACTACGAATTTCCATTAACGGCGTTGATTACGCCGCATACAACCTCACATCGCTTGAAGGTACGCTCAATGTGCTTATGAAGCCAGCTGCCTACAAGAAAGTAAGAAGCAACGAGAACGCTTCTATTCACGGAACGCACATGCTCACCGCTCCAACGGCTCGGAGAAAAGCCGCAGGCACTATTAGTATTCCGTTTCTGATTACGGGAGCGTCCTCGCTGAAAGATCTACAACGCAAGATAGATAAGGTGGTAGAGGTGCTTGTAAACGGCAAGAACAACACAGGTATAAATGAGTTGTATTGCGCCGATATAGACCGCTGCTTCCGATTGCGCTACAATGACATGACCTCTTATGCCAACTTTGGCTTGGACGGAGAGGCGAAAATTACAATCAAGTTCGATGAACCAAATCCAAACAATAGAATGCCATGACACCAGCATTACAAGAAATAACGATCTACCGTCCCGACTATGCAATGGTTATTGGGAAAGGTATGACGCGCGTACCTTATGTCAATCCGGAGAGCAGTAGCGGTGATTTCCAAGTAACGGATTCTTGCGAGCGTTCGGCAGCTGTTATGGGCGATGACTATGTAAAGTTGTCATTCGAACTATTGCACCAGCAGGTATTTGAAGCGTTCTCTTTCATTTGGTACGACAATCAACTATTCTTCCTCAAGGAAACATACCGACCAACCAGCAAGGGCGCGTATTTCAAGTATGACATGAAGTTTGTCAGCATAGCGAATATGCTTGACAAGCAAGTGTGCTTCCGTTACATAACCGTATCGGGACAGAGCATTCAGCCCGAACCCGAAATCAATATGAACGGTACGCTCGATGACATGGCAAGTATCGTGGTTGATTCTATCCACGGAGCTGCTTCTCGCCTTACAGGTACGAGCAGACCGCAACTATACTATGCGTATGTGCTTCAAAGACTAACGCTTGCCGATGACACGCTACAAGGAACTACCTTGCAGACATTCTCGTTCAGCGGTCAGAAGATAGCAGAAACGCTCACGGAGATTGCCAACGCATACGAAACTGAGTGGTGGATTTCTCAAGAGGACATTCAGACCGTCAAACTACACATGTGCAAGTGTGAGTGTGGCGACGCTATTATTGTGAGCGATGAATACAAGGTAAACGGAAACGAGTACGAAAGTAGAGGCTTGCTCTCGTGCGAGTACACTCAAGAATGGGGTAATATCCCGCAAAAGATTATCGCTTTCGGCTCGGATCGCAACCTAACGCACAACCAAGCATTGCAAGATGTGAACGGCAACCAAATGTATGTTTCGTACGGAAAGCAGTTGCGCCTTGCGCCTAACACCTCATACACGGTTAAAGACCGTGAGGGCAACTCTGTTACGGTAAGGACTGACGGAATAGGCGCGCTGACCAACACAGGTGTCACATCGGGTATTGAATCGGTAGTGGTGCGCGATGACATCTACCCACGCTGCCATTTCCGCGTGCTTGGGGTAACGGTAAAAGGCACGGACAATCCTATATTCACGATTACAGCAGGCGCTCTCAAGGCGGACGGCGTGACAGTAATGAGTTACGCAGAAATGGTAGCAGAGCAACTCCTGCCTTTGCAGATCGCGCCTAACGAAACGCTGTCAATATCGTTTGAAAGCGGCTATCTCAACGGCAAAGAGTTTGAGGTGGCGTATGACTACAAGGAAGTGAACGGAGTAATGGAATGGGCGCTCACGATCGTACCCGAGCAGGGAGATGATAACGGCGTTTCGCTCCCATTCGGCAACCTTGCTCCAAAGGTAGGCGACCAGTTCGCTATCTTCCACATGATAATGCCTCAATTCTATATCACAAGAGCGCAAGAGGAACTTGCACAGGTCGCTTATGATGAAATGCTTGGTGTGCAAGATACGCGCCCAGAAATCAAGTGCAAATCGGAGCCTGAGTTCTTCGCTAACCAGCGCATCATACTTGGTCAGCGCATGGGCGTTCATTCGGAGTTATTCGGCAATATCCTGCTGGACACGAACGGAGATATAGCAGAGGGCAGTCCAAGCCTCTTTGTTAGCCGCGTTACGCAGTTCACGCACTCGCTAACCACACCTAACGATGTGGAGTTGCGCTTGGCTTCTTCTCGCGTTGAGGGTCACTTGTCGGAGATTGAAGCAGCTATCGCAGACCAAACGGACGATATTAGAGGACTTGAACAACGCACTATCAACCTTTCTCGCAGAGGCTGGCATGACGCGGCAGAAATGCGCGATATGCTCAATAGCCTTGCAGCAGAGTTTCTGCTCATCGGAGAGCAGAAGAACCAATTTGCCTTTACCAGCGCTATAGAGTGCGTAAACGGCTATGTTGTCGCAGACATAGAACACTTCGACCACTTGCATGTTTATGCAGGATATATTCAACACACCCAAGAGCCATATATCAAGTACAGCAATAGCGGTCGCTGGGACATAAATGTTACCGACATCACTACCGATGAGAACAGCAACAGCCTCGACCCTACCAAAGCGTATTACCTATATGCTATATGCGCCGCAGGTGCTACCACTGCTACGATCGTACTGACGGACGATACAACCAAGGCAAGCAACACCGATTATTTGCTCATGGGTATTCTTTCGAGCGAGTACGAAGATGAAAATATCAAGACCTCTTATCGCGTGTTCAACCGTAGCAACGGCTTCACACGAGTAGCAGGCGGAACTATCACCACCGAGCAGATACAAGACCCTACCCGATCGCTGATTATTGACTTCTCCTCTGATCCGCCACGAATCATTGCGCGAAACGGAGCGAAGATTATTGGCAATATAGAGTTCGAATTGACAGAGGAACAGATTGAGGATATATTAAGTCATATTGATGTGGATGATTCCGCATACAAATACCTAACAGAGGCGCTACAACAACACACGACTATAACAGGCGGATTAGTTTCGACTGGTGTAATCCTGTTAATGGACGGGGAGAAAGTTACAGCTGGTATTAGTGGTGTTAAAGATGACAATATACTCGTATTTGGTGGTGGCACTTATTCCGAAGCGGTCAATGCCGCAAAAAATGATAATGATTATCATAAACAGCCAGGCAAAGGGGACAAACAGATTACCACCTTGATTAAGAAAGATGGTACGGGTAAAATCGGTATCTTCAAAATTAGTGATACGCAGGCAGTAGTAGATGTTCCTAACCAAGGAAGTGTTGTGATTGACGCAAGTTCTACAAATGGAGGTATATTTATCCGTAATACAAGCGGAGAGAATAAAGTATCAATCAAAAACGGGGCATTAGGATCTGATTTTATACCAACAGAAGATAGTGATAGTGGAGCAAAGAGTTTTTCATTCTCTAATGTACTATGCTCTGGCAGTAGCGGAACCTGTTCTACTCAAAGATCTGCCGATTTGTGGGAAGATATGGTTGAAACATATTCGAATGGCACAAACACCGTGACCGTAAAATTCGTAAATATGTCATTCCGACAAATGTTACGATATTTTGGCGCAACTCCTTCTGGCGACACGACCGCAAAGGTTACATTGTACGCAGAGTCTTCGGGCGGAGGGTATTCTGCAGTAGCTTCAAAAACGCTTACTTTGTATAATGTGACATCAGGAAGCAATTATGTTGCTGAATTGACCTATCAAAGTTTTTCGCTAACGCACACATCAAGCAACGCATATACTTATCATCTTGGAGTTGAAGTAAACGGAAAAGACCACTATGCTTGTTTGGGTGATTTTATGATGCAAGGAGATGTACAATGGTCTTGGCATTATGTAGAAAAGAGTATTCCGCAGACTATAATTGGTACGGACGGATTTGCAACCATATATGACAATAACAAGTACTTTATGGTAAAGAACACATCAAGTGGACAGCAGATTTTCGCCAAGGGATTAGGAACAAGTGGTACATCGGGATCGGGTCAGTTAATAAAAAAGACTGGTGCGTATAAAAGTTTTGCCGAGAAATTGAAAGATTTTATGCATAATTATTTTACAGGCGGGTGTAAAAAAGAAGGATTTACAACAGCGCTTGATAATTTGGTGAATTCTCTGCCCGATGATACTTTTATAACTTCGGTGTAATCACCACAACTTGCTCTGCAGGTCATGGTACTGCTTCATGAGGCGCTTATACTCTCTTTCGTTAGTCCAGATATACTTGCCTGCCTCATCAAGAACTCGCGCTGCCTCGCGCTCCAAACGCAACCGTTCCTGCTGACGGAAAAGAATAGCAGAAATTTGGTCTTTGTCATACAAAATATCGCTTTCGGAATCAGCCGCCTTGGGTAGGAGTTTCACGAACTGCTCGCGCGCTTTCGCGAATGTAGCCTTGTTGCCCATTCCTTGCGCTTGGAACGCGAAACGATCTAACAGAACAAGGTCGCAAAGTTGTATCGCCTTATGGTATTGCTTGAGGGCTTTTAGCGTTTTAAGCAAGCGGTCGTGAGCATACCCCGTGTTATGACCGTAGAGGACAGCCAAGCGCGCACTATCAGCACAAGCGACAAGGTGGCTTTCGCTCTCATTACGCAACTTGAAATGCGCGTCCATGATAGCCAAGTGAATACCAGCGTCCTCGGGATTAGTCTTGAGCAAGCGCTCGCCTTTGGTAATAACATCTGCGTACTGCTTTTCGGAAAGCATATTGTACAAAGCAACAGTTTGTTTTGACATAGCAACAGCAATTAAAAACGGCTGCAAAGGTAATGAAAATAACTGAAATCATCAAATAAAATCAACCAAAAACAACTAAAATCAAACAAAAATGGGAACTTTACTATTCATACCCTCGCTTTTTGAGGGTGACATTCACGGCTTCATGACGGAGATCGCCATAGTGATGTTGCTGTGGCTGGTAGTCATAGCAGCGAGTATGATTGACCTTATCACGGGCATTTCCGCCTCTCGCCGTATTGGTCGCAAGCGCACTACCTCTTGGGGACTGCGACGCACCTTGTCCAAGGACTTGCAGTACCTCTCAATGCTGGTCATGCTGCTTATTATAGATGTGGTATTGAGCGTGCTTTCGCCTTACCTAACGCTATTTTCTATCCCTGTGTTATCGGTCATCGGTAGCGGCGCGATCGTGATTGTGGAAGCCATATCGGTGTACGAGAACATGCGCAAGGGCAAGGACGAAAAAGAGGATAAATTAGACGATGTGCTCCAAGTCGTTGCTTCTACTGCGGACGCGGTGGGCAATGACAAAGTGGTGCAAATTCTCGAAGCGTTGAAGAAGCATGTAGAACAGAAAAAAGACTAATCTATGTTACAGCTGCTTTTAGATAGAGCATGGAAAAAAGCCGACTACACGATTGGTGGGTTATACCTTAATGGAGAGTTTTTTTGCAACACGCTCGAAGATAAGGTGCGCGATCTGAACAAGACTGCAAAGGTAAAAGGCATGACTGCCATACCAGCAGGAGAGTACGAGGTGTCAATGAATATCATCTCGCCAAAGTACTCCAAGCGCAAAGCCTACCAATGGTGTGGAGGGCGACTTCCACGACTTTTATCCGTGCCGCAATTCGCAGGCGTATTGATACACCCAGGCAACACCGCGAGAGATACAGAGGGCTGTATCTTGGTAGGCGAAAACAAGGTTGTAGGCGGGTTGGTAAATAGCCAAAAGGTATTTCGCAAGTTGTGGGACATCCTCAACGAGGCGTACCGAAAAGGAGAAAAAATAGTAATCAAAATTCAGTAGTATTATGCAAAAAATCGCAATCGAACAAGGCGCAAGCCACTATGTAGAGGCGGAGAGCCTACCAGCGCTTGAGAACGGCGCGTATTGGCTCGTGTCGCTATTCAACGAATCGACGGGGCGTAGGTTCATGGCTACGGAATCTACCAAGAACGGCAAGAAGCGCTTCACATGGGAATCGGGAACAACGATTGACCCAGCAACAGGCGTGGTTTCTGTTCTCGCGGACAAGCCTAACTCCACCGCGCAAATGTGTGAGGGAGCGTACCAACTGCAACTCATCGCCTCTGACCTTTCAGCCAGCGGAACTACACCTGCTATCTACGAAGTCTATAAAGGCAGTATCATGGCAAGTGTAAGCAATATAGAACAGTAAAACTCGCACAGCTATGAGCAAATTAGATGTAACACTCAATGTGGAAAAGCAAGTAATCAACTTGGTTGATGAAAGCGGTGTGCAGGTTGGGTTAGAGCCACAGCCTAAAATAGCCGTCACGATGAGCGAAAGCGGTGGTGGCGGAGGCAGTTCCTTTACGCGTCTAACAGACAGCGAGTATGAGCAATTCAAACTGCACATGATAATCGTGACAGGAACAATTTTACCAAACAAACTAACTCCAGAATTTGGAGAAAAAGAAGAAATACTATGATTACTGATAATTACAACAAAGATAGTGTAGTCACAGCAGGTCAGCTTGAAGACGCACTAACCTTACTACTGCAATCAGTCAAAGACTGGTGCCTCAACAATGTAGATTCATTCGCAGTTATGCAACATATCGCCGATGAGTTGGACATCGCCAATCGCGCGAAGATAGAGGGTAACGCTGCCGTGAAACTGCAAGTACTTAACAATAGTATTACGCAGATCTTCCAAGTGTTGGAAAATGCTGGTGCAGATGTGCTTACAGCTGCCACGAAAGACCTTGCGGAGATTATTGCTAATCTAACCTCAACCTATGAGGTGTGTATCATTGACAAAGAGGGAAACAAGTGGACTGTAGGTCAATGGCAGATCTATCAAGACGAACACGGCACAACACCGAGTGAGGGTGCTGTGGTAGCCGTTATCACTCCGTACAAGTCTTTCGTTATAGGTACTACGGTAGCAAGTCGCACTTGGGGTACTTATGGCAAGGATGTAGTAGCAGAAGCAGGATTGTATGCAGCGCAGACTGGCGCGTTCGTCAATGTGTTGAAAAACAATCTGCATTTCAAGTCATACGAGAATACGAAACGCTTGCTTCTTGCGTATCACCCGATAGACGATGATCTAACGCCTGTTGTATCAACTATTCAGTTCGACCCTGCGTTGCCGCTCTCGACTTACAACGACTATTTGTGCGTACTTTTTGCTTCGTATCAAGAAATGATTGATAGTGGTTTGCATGTCACTTTTGACCAGCAGACCTATGTTGTATTGGCGGACGAGAATACCCCTGACGCTAATGGCGACCCTACACCTCGCGTGAACTACTTTTGGGACGGCGGAGCGTACAAAAAACGCTTCCAAGTTCCGTATGTTGATTCACAAAAAATCGTAGGTTGTCCAGCTGCTAAATACGCATGGTTGTACAAGGCTTGGACTGATGACAAACGCCAATGGACTTTGCCTACTATCAACCACCTGCTTATTTGCTATGCGTACTATACGCAAATCAACGAGTGCTTGTATGCAATTAACCGCAGCGCTCTGCCTACGAGCAACGCCTGGGCATGCGAGCAGAACGGTACCAGCAACGCGTATTTTGTCGTACCGTCTTCGGGGCAGGTTTACGGCAACGTTAAGAACGGCAGTTGTGCGGTGTTGACGGTTGCCGCATTAGACGAAGATAGCGAATAGCTCGACCGTGCGGACGCACGGTCTATTGTACCATTATCCCAATAATCATTCTCATGCAATACAACAATTCTAAAGCCATACGAACCCCTATTATAAGCAAGGTGATTTTGCTAAATAAAACGCTTGTCGATGCGGGAAGAAAACTCCCAAAGGGCAAGCAAAAGAACAGGAACGGAGATATAACAATGTCAGCGGACATTCGACACAATTACTTTGACCCTGTTTTGCGAAATGGCTCATTGTTATTCATGTATGCAATGCGCCAACTGAAAGGCAAGGATTACCTAAAGAGAGCAACAGAAGTGATTGAGGAAATTCAATCGAGTTGCTATCTCATTCACATGCTTGGCGGTTGGAATGAAAGAATGTGTGCCGAACTTGACCGAATGTGCGATGATATTGCTAACCAGCTTTACGCCATTACGGCAGCACACAAAAGCCAGAATCATTAAGTCTATTGACGAGAATGAGCGTGTTTTTTAGTTTTTCTAATGGAGATTCCACTTGTTATGCAGCAAGTTACACCTACAGAGAATCTTGACGACCACAGCACTCTGCCTACGAGCAACACCTGGACATGCGAGCAGAACAATACCAACAACGCGTATTATGTCATACCGTCTTCGGGGCAGGTTAACAACAACAATAAGAACAACAGTTATGCGGTGTTGACGGTTGCCGAATCAGATGAACAAAAATTGTTAGAAGCGTTGTTTGACGCAGAGAGTGATTGTTGGGCTAATAAAAAATCGCGTTTAGACGCGGCAAGATTTCACTTTCATCTTGCAGAGATCTTTGACTTACACAAAATGATATGGGATAGGACTTACAAGCCTACCACAAGTATATGCTTTGTCCTTACCTATCCGCGATACCGAGAGGTGTTCGCGGCGATGTATCGCGATAGAGTTGTACACCACCTTATCGCTCCGTTCATACTCAAGGTGACGGAAGCGGTACATTACGACAACGGCAATATCAGCCACGGCAACCGACCGAAACGGTCGGCTCAAACAGCCGCAGAGCAGATACAAATGAACATGCGCAAGTATCCTAATGGCTTTGTTGCTACAATGGATGTTAGCGGGTTCTTTATGAATATCTGCCGAGATATGGCGTATGATACGTTCGTTAAGTTCTGCAAAAAGTTCCGCCCTGACGGCTATACTGATGAGCAGGTAGAAGTGATGTTGTGGATACTACACACGCTTATACATCACGATCCTACGAGCGATTGCGAGCGTCATAGCCCAATAAGTATGTGGGATTTTATAGCCGCAAACAAGACTATCTTTGGTAATGAGGGAAAGGGATTACCAATAGGTAATTTCTACTCTCAATTGATAGCCAACTTGGTATTGTCGGTATGGGGCAGGGCAATTAAGGAATTGGGAGTTGATTGTGAGGTAACTCAGTTTGTAGATGACATGTGCATTGTGGCTGCAAGCGCAGAGATTATCCATGCAGTTAGAAATCGGTCAATGGAGATCCTTGAGGAGATGAAATTGACATTGCACCCAAAGAAGTTCTATATACAACCTGTTCGCCACGGAGTGCAGTTCTGCGGTCGCGTGATATACACCAATCGCATGTACATAAACAACCGAACAGTTAGGGCTTGCAAGAATAGTATCAGACTTGCAATACAGGCAGGAGCGAGTATAGAGAACGCGCAACGCCTGCTGAACAGTTATAACTCGTATGTTGGATTCATGTGCCATTTGCAGTCGTACAAGATTCAGTACCAACTAATGAAGATGATACTTGACAGCCCATATCATGATTACTTGTACTTTATCGAGAAGAAAAATCAGTTGGTTTGTCGGATGTTCGATATGTACAAGCCTCGCGCAAGACACATGCAAGAAATTAAGGACTTAAAACGATACTACAAACAAACAACTTAGTAATATGAATACGATTAACCAACCGCACCCTATGGTGGTGCCAAACAATGCACCTCGCAAGGTGATTGTAAACAACGGAGTAGTTTGCCGATGGGGCTTTGTATCTCTTGGCAATGGCTTTAGCAGATGTGTAGAGCAACGATTTGTGCGTATGCCCGAAAAGGATAATCTGCGCAAGCATGTAGAAACATATAATGCCGCCAATGGTATTGACGACCCATTCAATCCTGCGGACTATGGATTCAAAACAGAGTAATGTAGAGTACTACCCTCGCGGGTTAATTATAATGCAGAGGCGAGGAGAACTTGTTGCAGAATGGAGGCGTGAGAAATCGCGGGATAGCACTCCCAAGTAATAGGAGTGTAAAGTTTATTGATTCTGTCGCACAAATCCTTGATTGCTTCTTCATGAGAGAATGACCCCCATGTGAAATGTTCGGTACAGTACCCGCGAATTTCATCTATGGACTGAGGCTCACTTTCGAAAGTATGCAAACCAGTCATTTTATTAAGGTGATGAATGTACTTACAGTATTTCAAGAGATATTCACCTGAAATGTAGTGTGAATCAATCAGTTCGGCAAGAGTGATTTTATGTAACATATCCTATGCGTGTTAAAAACAGTGCAAAGGTACTAAAAATTAACCAAATAAACAACAATTATTATGAAAAAATGGATTTTTGAGATGTTAGGAGCAGTAGTTGCAATACTGCTATTCCTGTATGTCATCACAGTATTTCAGTCGTGCAATACACCAAAGCCTATTGTGGACACGACAACGCAAAACAATACGATCGTGAGCGAGCGTTACGATAGCGCCCACTCGGTAGAGGGTGATAGTGCTACGCTCAAGGCGCTATTTAGGTGCGATAGCCTCGGCAATGTCTATCTGGACAACCTTACGACAGAGCAGGGCAAGCGTATTAACCTTGAAATGAATATACAGTCGCTCCAGAGCGCTCTTGATAGTACAAGGAACGCGCTCGCGAGCGCACGCGCGAAAGGTAAGGAGAGCGGGAACACTACCCCAGCACCACCGACTAACCAGCCTATGTTTGTAGAGATTGATTGCAAAGAGGATAGTTTTATGGTAGTTATTCGCGGGCTACGAGAGCGCATAGCCGTGTACGAAGAAAAGGAGCGCAAAGAGCAGATCCCTGTGCGTGAGGTTTCGGATTACCACAAGAACTGCGCAAGAGGCTTTTGGACGCTGCTCATCGCTAACGCCTTGATTATCGCTTTCAAGATATGGCGCAACAAGAGCAAGATCGCTTCTTGGGCGATTAACATAATTGCCAAATTCAAACTGCTTAAGTAATTTATTTGCATATTTGCAGATTTTTTACTACCTTTGCACCGCATTTTAGAAACAACCCTAAATGCGGTGCAATTTTCTTTGATTTGACATACAATTACACATTTTTGTTGTGATTTTGTTACTAACACAACAGTAACACGAACGCAATACGCTGATAATCAATAAAAATAGCACTCATTTAGACATTCTGTATCGGGAAATAGACCGCGCTGAAGCGCTGAGAGAAGAGAGACCGCCTTCGGCTGAGAGACCGCCCTACGGGCTGAGTGATTCGAGAGTCTAACTTCTAACAACGTAGTGGTCTAACATCTAACAGCGAAGCGATCTAAATATAAGAATATGCGAAAGAAGATAAATATCATATTGGGTGCATTGATTGCCCTATTGAGTGGCTGTAGAACACAACAAACGCCCACGGTGCAAGAAAATCGAATCATGGTCATGTATGGTCCGCCATCGTATTTCCAACAGCAGGACAAGCAGCAGGATCTTCCTTTGCAAGACCCTTCACAGGACACCCAAGATAGCCAAATAGACTAAATAGTCAATAAATTTGTAAATTGTAAATAATTATGATTTTTTCTATGACCGGCTATGGAAAAGCCGAGAACCAAGTAGCCAATAATAAAAAGATAGTTGTTGAGATTCGTAGTTTGAACTCCAAGTCCATGGATCTCAATGTGCGTGTAGCATCGCAGTTGCGCAGTAAGGAGTTGGATATCCGCACGTTGATTGCTCAGCGTTTGGAGCGTGGCAAGATAGACCTGAGTATTTATTATCAAGATGCGACACAAGGCGAAGCTGCAGCGACCTTTGCCCCTATTAACCGCGAAGCATTTGCATATTACTATAAGGAACTAACTGCTTTGCAGCAAGAATTAGGTTGGGCAGATAGCCAAGATCTAGTAGCAGCAATCATGCGTATGCCTGATGTCACGAAGGTGCAGGACTGCGGTGAGATTGGCGATGATGAGTGGGCAGTGGTCTTGCAGACTATTGAAGCGGCTATTGTGCAGTTCAATGCTTTCCGCGAGCAGGAGGGTACTTCATTGTATCAAATGTTCAGCGAGAAACTAGACGCTATTGCATCATTGTTGGCGGAGGTGGAGCCATACGAGCAAAGTCGCGTGGAGAAAATCAAAGCCCGCATTGAGGCTAACTTGGAGCAACTCTCCGCTACCACTCAGCAGGCTATTGACCGCAATCGCTTGGAGCAAGAGATGATTTATTATATTGAGAAGTTGGATCTTAACGAGGAGAAAGTGCGCTTGACCAATCACCTGAAGTACTTCCGCGAGACGATGGGCGGAAAGGAAGTTGGTGTAGGCAAGAAACTCGGTTTCATTGCTCAGGAGATGGGTCGTGAGATCAACACGTTGGGCAGCAAGAGCAACCAAAGCGAGATGCAGATTATCGTGGTAAAGATGAAGGATATCCTCGAACAAATCAAAGAGCAAGTGCTCAATGTATTGTAACTCCCTAACTCATTCCCTCATCCGCCATTTGTGTTTCCAGACGTAAGTGGCGGATTTTTTTGCCTTTAAACTAAAAAAGTACTTTTGTTAAGATTTCCTTCCCTTGTTCCTCACATATCTACGCCTTGTCAAATACCAAGGAAGAACCAAAGAAGAACCAAGGAACGACCAAAGAACTCCGAAAGTAAAAAAGTGCGTTTTATTGTTTGCATGATTTTTGATAGAATGTGTAATATCATAACTCTATCATTTGTCTAATAAAGTGAATACGAGAAAACATAATCAAAAACAATGATACATTTAGAAAACATCCACAAAACTTACAATTTGGGTACACCCAACGCTTTGCATGTGCTGAAGGGCATAGACTTGCATATCAACAAAGGCGAGTTGGTGTCCATTATGGGCTCGTCTGGTTCGGGCAAGTCCACATTGCTCAATATTTTGGGTATATTGGACAATTACGACGAGGGTTCTTATCATTTGGATGGTCACCTCATTAAAGACCTCAGCGAAACACAGGGTGCACATTTACGCAACGAACTCATTGGCTTTGTGTTTCAGAGCTTCAATCTGCTCAACTTCAAGAACGCAGTAGAGAATGTAGCTCTTCCCTTATATTATAAAGGTGTCCCTCGCAAAGAGCGCTATATGCGTGCTATGGAGCAGTTGGAGCGCATGGGACTCAAAGACTGGGCAACCCACCTTCCCCACGAGATGTCGGGCGGTCAGCGTCAACGCGTGGCTATCGCTCGTGCTATTGTGGGTAACCCTCGTATTCTCTTGGCTGATGAGCCAACGGGTGCTTTAGACTCTAAAACCTCTGTCGAGATGATGGATGTCTTCAAACAACTTAATGCTGAGGGCATTACCACCATCATCGTGACCCACGAACAGAGTATAGCCGATGCAACTCAACGTATTATTCGAATCAAAGACGGAATCATCTAATGAGCGATTTATTGAGAGAAATATGGGAATCCCTGCGGCAGAATAAGTTCCGTACTGCCATGACTGGCTTTGCTGTGGTATGGGGAATCTTTATTTTGGTTGTATTGCTTGGCGCAAGCAATGGACTGGAGAATGGCATGCAAGCCAACTATGGTTCGCGCCGTAGCAACTCAGTAGATATTTGGGGACAATGGCGCTCTGTTCCGTATAAGGGTCTCCCGATCAACAGAATGCTTCGTTTTACCGACAAAGAAGCAAACATTATCCGCCATTTGCCCGAAGTGGAACTTTTCTCGCGCATATCTGCTCGATACAGCGATGTGGTATATGGCAAGGAGAGTGTCAGTGCCAATATCACGGGTGTAGAGAGTGATTTTCAGCGTATCCACAACAAGCCTATTCTATCTGGACGCTTTATCAACGAACGCGATCTCCGCGAACAAGAGAAAATAGGCGTGATAGACGAGCGTCTAATGGAGAGTTTAGGGGCTTCAGCCCAACAGATTGTGGGTCAGTATGTTAAAGTAGGGGAACTGCGTTTTCGGGTAGTAGGTGTCTGTGGCAGAGGTGAACGTTGGGATGGAGCAACGCTCTACATACCTTTCTCTACGCACCAAAGGCTTTTTAGTACCAATCATAAGTTCGACAAGATGTCGCTAACCATGACCTCTGGCACACGTGACATATACAACAAAGTCAAAAACCTCTTAGCAGGTCCTATGCAGTTTGATAAATCTGACCCCTTCGGTATTGGTGTATGGAGTCAAGAGGAGTCTGTGGAAGAGCAACAGCGTGTCATGGGTGCTATCCGATTGTTAATATTGATATTAGGCCTTTGTACATTAGTTTCTGGAGCGGTCGGCGTGAGCAATATCATGCTGGTGTCTGTTCGCGAACGCACCAAAGAACTGGGTATCCGCAAGGCGTTGGGCGCACCTCCTTCAACTATCATGTGGTCTGTTGTAGGCGAGTCTTTGGCTATCACCAGCATATTTGGCTTTATTGGCGTACTTTTGGGTAGTGGTTTAATGTCCTTGATAGGTGCTATTATGTCCAAAACCAAAAATGCAGTATTTGTGAACCCCTCTGTGGATGCTTGGGCAATAATAGTCGCTACATTAATACTCATTGTAATCGGTGTAGTAGCTGGTGCTATCCCTGCCTATCGCGCTATGCGTATCAAACCGATTGAGGCAATGAATGCAGATAAGTAATTGGATGTTAGACAGCTACGCTGTTAGAACTTAGATAATATGGATTTTTTTGAAGAAATATGGGCTACGATTAGCAAGAACCGCTCACGCAGTATCTTGACGGGATTTGGTGTCTTTTGGGGCA
>JAZUCY010000047.1:0-1619 GCA_045639365.1 Paludibacteraceae bacterium | reverse complement strand
AACTATCGCAAAGGAAACATCGGCTTTGTGTTCCAGTCCTTCAACCTCATCGACGAGCTGAATGTCTATGAGAATGTCGAACTGCCACTGAAGTACCTCAATATCTCGGCATCGGAGCGCAAACGCCGTGTGACAGAGATACTCAAACGCATGAATATCAGTCACCGTGCGCAGCACTATCCACAGCAGCTGTCAGGTGGACAACAACAGCGTGTGGCTATTGCGCGTGCCGTAGTGGCGAACCCTCAACTGATCCTTGCCGATGAGCCCACAGGAAACCTCGATTCGCGCAATGGTAAAGAGGTAATGGATCTGCTCTGCCAACTCAACGCAGAAGGCACCACCGTGGTGATGGTGACCCACTCACAACGAGATGCCTCTGCAGCGCAACGCATCATCAATCTCTTCGATGGTGAAATCGTGAAAGATGTCAAGAACGAATTGTAGAACTGAATACACATGAAATTTTCAAAGTTATTAAATATCCTGGGAATGACGGCGGCGTTTGCTGCGCTGTATATCATTCTCGTGCAGGTGCATTACGACCTGACTTATAACCGCGCTATCCCCGACTCCGAGCGCGTGTATCTGATGACATTGCCAATGTTCGGACAGGAGAAAGCCAATGCATACATCAACCGCCCTATGGCAGAGGAGATAATTACCAATATACCTTCTGTGGAGGCATACGGTATTGCGCAACTAAATGAACATACCCAAACAGAAACAATGGTCACAGTAGGCGAAGGAACAGAAGCCAAGACCTTCCCTGTCAAAACTATGCAAGCTACTTCGGGTGCTTTAAAGGTGTTTGGTATTCAGCCGATTGCGGGTTCTATGAATGATATAGGAACTCACGCTTATGTGGCTATCAGCCAAAGTGCAGCTAAGCGTATGGGCGTAGCGGTAGATGATTGTATCAATATTGCCTTTAGCAATAAGTCTTTTCCATACACCATTTGCGCCATCTATAAAGACCAACCCACGACCAGCGACCTAGGCGAATTGGAGATGATATGCTGCGATATGCTCGAAAGGCAAGACCTCAACAATACGAGTAACTGGTCGTACAACTACTTCGTTAAATTGCATTCGGCTGAAGACAAAGCAAACTTTGAGGAAGTAGGAGGTAGTAAATATAGAGACATACAATCCCAGCAGATAGCACATTATCGCAGTATGGGAGGACTGAACGAAGCACTCGAAAATAAACTCAACGAGATGGAAGAGTTTATGAACGACAAGCAACTAACGCTCATCCCATTACAAGAATTGTATTTTTGTCAAGATCTGAACTATCAAGTAGGACAAAAAGGCAACAAGACCAGCACCATGACGCTGATGATTGTGGCTGCGTTGATAGTGATTATTACGCTCATCAACTTCGTGAACTTCTTCTTTGCGCAAGTGCCTATGCGTATTCGTAGTGTGAACACGCGCAAGATTTTGGGCAGTTCGCGTGCAGCATTGGTGGGGCGTTTCTTGGCAGAGTCGGCTACGCTGGTGGCGATTGCGTTGGTATTGGCGGTAGTGGTGGTGCTATTGTTCCGTTCGTCGGAGTGGGCGCACTTCATCTCTTGCGACTTGGCGTTAAGTAAAAATATGGTTGTTGCGGTGCT
>JAZUCY010000046.1:0-23392 GCA_045639365.1 Paludibacteraceae bacterium | reverse complement strand
TATTGCGTCCAATGACTACAGGGAACTTACCGCCCAACTCTGTAAGTTGCACTGATGTTGGGGTGTTGCTGTAGATATAAGCTTGTACCTCGTTGGTCTCTGGTTGTGCTGGCGTATATTCAGGAGTCTCTTCTGTACATGCAGCGAAGAAGCAACCTACAGCCATCAAACCTGCCAAGATAAATTTATTTGTTTTCATATCTTTGTCGTTTTAGTCGGTTAATGTTATAAGATTAGAATGGATCACCTACAGGGTTGTTGTCACTCTCATCAATACCATCGTTGTTTTGAATCTCGCGGTCAGGCAAAGTCCAGATACGGCATGCGTGATCTGCTGCTACATCTACAATCCAAGCTGCTGGCCAGTTGGTGCTGGTGGTACGAATGATAGGTTTGTGCAGACGGTTCAAATCGAACCAAGCAAAACCTTCGCCCCACAACTCAATACGGCGTTGCATCCAGATTTCCTCTACAAGACCTGCCTCATCGCTAGCTCTGCAAACGTATTTTGCATCACGGTGAGTTGTTACCCAACTTTCGAGCAATGCTTTTGCATCACCTGTCTTGCCTGAACGAGCCAAACCTTCTGCTTGGATAAGAAGCATCTCCTCGTAACGCATCAAAGTCCAGTCTGCATCTGCAACAAGGTTCATCATATCATCATCAGGTACACCAAACTTCACGTTAGCGTAAGGTACGCCGTTGCCCAACCACATCTCATATACATTGCCGTGGAGCAGTGGAGACTCGAGGTTTCCGTCCAACCACCAACCTTTACGAACGTCTGTTGGAGAAATCTTGCTGTACAACTCGCTACTAATCTCGCGGTATGTACCTACGCCAGTGTAACCATCGGTGTAGAGAGAAGACATGTGTGAAGGCCAGTTGATGATACCTGTTTGTACCACATCGTTGCTCTCCACGATCATGTTAGCCCAGATAACGGCGTTATGCTCAGCGTGGCAGAAGGTTGGCTTAGATACATCAGCCAAAGTATATGGTTGTGCACCAGATACTTGGATAGCTGCTGCTGCATCTGCTGCAGCCTCTGCGTAATTACCCAACAACATGTTTGCACGTGCACGAAGACCGTATGCTACAGCTTGGTCAGCAGCACCCTTGTCAGAACGAACCCAACCTTCCAATGCGGTAACGGCGTAGTTCAAGTCGGACATGATCAGGTCATATACCTCTTGCAAACTTGCACGTGGGTTAGCTGCTTGACGATCACCAGACATGTTCTCCACTACGATTGGAACGCAAGGGAGGCTCTTGGTTGTCTCGCTGTATGGGAATTGATACAATTGAGCCAATACGGTATAGCAGTATGCACGCACAGCGCGAGCTTGACCCAAGTTAGCCATCAAAGCTGGGTTGTCTGTCTCAGGGTCGGTAGATGCGCATACGTTGTTACATGCTGCGATAGTCTTGTAGTAGGTGTTCCATAACATCAAGTTTACTGCAGCGTTGTAGTTACGAGCGTAGAAGTCAGAGTATGCAAACCAGTTGTAACCGGTGTTAGGACCAATCCAGTCTTGACCCTCTGACTCCAATAGCATCATACATGATGCGATACCAAAGTCATTGTGGTTGCTGGTGCCACCTGCATACAACGCAATCATTTGTGCGTAAATCGCATTGATCTCAGCAGCTGCGTTTGCAGGAATCTTGTTATATGCGTCTAGTTTCAAAGCATCCGTTTTGGTAGCACCTTCTGGTTGAAGATCCATCATGTCTTCGCAAGCGGTCAAACTTAAGCATGCTGCCACTGCGAGAAAGAAATATTTTGATACAGTTTTCATAATTCTTTTTTTCATTTAGGCGTTAAACATTAGAATGTTACACTGATACCACCAGAGATAGAACGGATAGGTGAGTAAGTAGCTGAGTTAGAGCTTGTGTAACCTTGACGTGGGTCAAGACCTTGACGTGCAGATACCAAAGCTACGTTGTCTGCTACTGCATATACACGCAGTTTCTCGATTTGCAATTTCTTTGTCCACTTGCTTGGCAATGTGTAACCAAGAGTGATGTTTTGCAAACTGAGGTAGTTAGAAGATACCAAGAAACGGTCAGAAACACTTGTTGTGTATTGATCTGCAACGCTCACGCGTGGAACATCTGTCTCTGTGTTCTCTGGAGTCCAAGACTTGAGAATATCGGTGTGCCAGTTCTTACCTGCACTACCATAACCTGTGTGCATCAAACTTGAGTATGCGTTGTCGTAGATCTTACCACCCAATTGATAAGCAAAAGCTACACTCAAATCAAGACCATACGCGTTTAAAGTAGTTCCAAAACCACCATATACCTTTGGCAACAAGTCACCTTGAGCATATTGAGTAGCCTTAGACCAAGTTTCAGTAGTCACAGTTTCCATTACAAGATTGCCATTCTCGTCTAATACATAGATAGGGTTCTTCTTCTCATCCAGTTTAGGATTACCTTCAGCGTCTTTCTCTACAACAGGTTGTTCCATATACCACATTGCGGCACCATTCTCTGGGTTTACACCGGCATACTCGCGGATATAGAATTGGTTGATGTTCTCACCCTCGCGATAGATATAGTTACCACTAATCCACTCGCCACCAAGTGCAGCATCAAGTTTCAAGATTTTGTTCTTGTTGTAAGAAGCGTTAGCGTAGATGTTCCAGGTTACGTTCTTGGTTTTGATGATATCACCCTTCAACTCGATCTCAATACCAGCGTTAGATACAGAACCTACGTTCACTGGCAAGTAAGAGTAACCCAATGATGGAGCCACTGGCTTGTAGTAGAGCATGTCTTCTGTGCGACGCCAGTAACCCTCGATAGTACCACCAAAACGCTCACCGAAGAGAGAGAAGTCCACACCACCGTTCAAGTTGTAGCTAGTCTCCCAAGTAATATCTTGGTTACCTTTGTAGCTACGTGTGGTAGCGAAACCACCGTTGTTCTCAGACAATGCATATTGGTCAGCATATGGATAGTAGTTGATAGCACCACCAGAAGTGAGCAGGTTATCGTTACCTTGTGCACCATAGCTGAGTTTCACTTTCAACAGGTCAATTTGCTCTGCAGCGTCCATCCATGGCTCAGACTTGATGTCCCATGCGGCACCTACAGACCAGAAGTTACCCCAACGACGACCTGGTGCGAAGCGTGATGAACCATCGCGGCGGTAAGATGCTGACAGATAGTACTTGTTGTCGTAGTCGTACTTAGCTTGCGCCAAGATACCTTGAGTAGTGTAATAATCAGTTGCAGAACTGGTTGCAGGTTGCAGAATAGCGTTACCCAACTCAGCAATATCAGGGTTGAAGAGTTTGGTTTGTACACCATATACGTAAGATGTGGTGTAATTGTATGACTCATAACCAGCCAATACATCTACATTGTGTGCACCGAATTTCTTAGCGTAAGTCAATAAGTATTGTTGGTTGAGAGTAAACAGACGATCTGCCTCTACACTTGCTTGACCACCCATGTTAGCAAACTGACCATAGTATGGGTTCAATGTTTGTTGGAAACGGCTGCCGAAGTATGCCAAAGCAACTTTAGCAGTAGCTTTCAAACCATCGTACAACTCAGCAGTTGCGTAGAAGTTACCGGTGAACATATCGTTCTTAGCTTGGCTCTTATCCAATGCAATTGCAGAAGCAGGGTTACTTTGGTTCATAAACGCACGTACAAAGTTAGCCTCGGTTGCATCTCCGTAGTCATACATGGTGAAACCGTTGTGGTCTTTCATGATGTTACCCTCTGCATCGCGGATATAGAGAGGATAGATAGGAGCCATAAAGTTGCTGAGGAAGAACAAGTTACCAGATGAACTTGCATCGTCCAAAGTCTGATCGCGTGGAGCGCGTTGGTCTGCATGAGAATAGCTCATGTTGGTACCAATCTTCAACCACTTCTTAGCTTGATAATCTACTGCAATACGGCTGGTGAAACGCTTGTAATCAGAGTTCTCCATCAAACCAGAGTCATCCAAGTAAGAGAATGAAGCATAGTAGTTGAACTTATCGCTTGAACCAGAGATGTTCAAGTTGTACTCTTGACGAAGGTTACCGGTGTTAAATAACTCGTTGAACCAGTTGTCTGGAGTATAGTAGTGCTCACCATCGTTGTAGCCTAGGGTAGCTTTAGGGTTGAGCTTGAAGTTTGTACCTATAAGAGATTGACCAGCAGGAATGGTATATACGAGGTAACCCAAACCGCCGTTGTTGTGGTCGAGGAGGTATTTGTTAGCGTATGCGTGTGCAGCATCCTCGCCATTGCCCAGTTGGCTCATGTACATAGCCTCGTAGAACTTCTCATAGTACATAGCAGGGCTGGTCATCACGTTGTAGTTTGGCAATGCGCGTTGGTTGCTACCCAATTTAGCTTCCAAGGTGATCTTAGCATCACGGCTTGTACCACGTTTGGTGGTGATGAGTACCACACCGTTCGCACCGCGAGCACCATACAAAGCGTTACTTGCAGCATCCTTCAATACGGTTACGCTCTCAATGTCGCTGTTAGAGATAGTAGCCACCAATGTGTTGTCTGCTGGCATACCATCAATCACGTACAATGGAGAGTTGCTCGCACTCATAGAACCAATACCACGGATACGGATAGAGGATACCTCACCAGGTTGACCATTGCTGCTCATACTTTGAACACCCGCTACGCTACCTGCCAATGTGTTGGTTACGTTGCTTGATTGACGTTTTTGAATCTCTTCGCTCTTTACAACAGAAGCAGAACCAGTAAAGGATTTCTTAGTAGTAGTACCGAAGGCCACCACCATCACCTCCTCGAGAGCCGATGTGTTCTCAGCCAACTCGACAACTATGCCGTCCTTAGCATCTACCACTTGGGTCTCCAAACCGATAAATGAAATCACTAACTTCGCTCCAAGAGCACAATCTACGGTAAAGTCTCCGTCTAAGCTTGTAATGGAACCTGTCGAGGTACCCTGAACTACAACAGAAGCACCTACAATTGGTTCCCCTGTTGAGGCATCAACTACTTTACCAGTCACGGTTTGAGCCTGAGCCCAAACACTGCTGATGCACGCTGTGCATACAGCCAGTAGAAGTAACAATCTCTTCATACTTTTGATAAATTTTTGTTAATAATAAATTAGTTATACCTTGACACCTCTTCCGAGGTATCTGTTATTTGTGTTATATTATTCTGCTAGAAAGTGTTGTTTTGATGTGTTATGTAAACAAAAAATATGACATAAAACGGTTCGGTTTTATGCAACATGCAAATGTTTTCCAGCACTAATACGCTGCAAAGGTACTACTTTTTTTTTGAATATGCAAGTAACTGGCAAAAAAAATGTGCATTTTTCTTTTTACACCTTATAAATATACGCGCGCGCGAATGTGTGCAATTGTAAATAAGGTGTACAGTGTATCAAAGAAACGAACGTTTCTGTGATACACTTGGGTAAGAAGTGTGGATAAATATCCTAATTTTCTTATTTTTTGTAGAAAAGCAGCAGAATATTTGTATAATCCAAAAAAAAGTAGTATCTTTGCGCGATATTTTTCGTTTTTGTACCCTTTTGGGTAGGAAATGGTGTAGTTTTTGATACAAAGAATATATTGTTAAAAATAATTATAATGAAAAAGATTTACTGTTTATTAGTGGCAATGACCTTCGTACTTTGCGCAGCAGCGCAAACTAAGGTTGTTGGTACCGTATTAGAAGATACGGGCATCGGAGCTATTGGTGCCAGTGTCGTTGCAGAAGGTACAACAGTGGGTACAGTGACAGACTTTGACGGTTTCTTTGAACTGACAGTGCCTGCTGGCGTCAAAAATCTCGTAATCTCATACGTAGGTTATAAGACAATGACTATTCCTGTTAAACCTGAGGTGAAAGTGACACTCCAAAGTGACGCTGAGCAACTCGAAGAGGTCGTAGTTACAGGTATGGTGAAGCAAGATAAACGCTTGTTCACCGGTGCTACTACCAAGTTGGAAGCAGACGAGACTATGCTTTCAGGTGTCGCTGATATTAGCCGAAGCCTTGAAGGACGTGCTGCTGGTGTGAGTGTGCAAAACGTCAGTGGTACTTTCGGTACTGCTCCTAAGATCCGCGTGCGTGGTGCTACCTCTATCTATGGTGCCAGCAAACCGCTGTGGGTGGTGGATGGTGTCGTATTGGAGGACGCTGTCGAGATGGATGCTGATGACCTCTCTTCTGGTGACGCTACTACCTTGATTGCCAGTGCTATTTCTGGTATCAACTCAGAGGATATTGAGAGTTTCCAAATCTTGAAGGACGGTTCTGCTACCTCTATCTATGGTGCACGCGCTATGGCGGGTGTCATCGTTGTGACCACCAAGAAAGGTAAATCTGGTCAATCACGCCTCAACTATACAGGTGAGTTGACCTACCGCATGATTCCATCTTACGACGACTATAATATCTGTAACTCGCAAGAGCAAATGGGTATCTACCAAGAGTTTGAGCGCAAAGGTTGGTTGGAGTACTCCTCCTTGTTTGCAGCTAAGAACTCAGGTGTGTATGGTCGTATGTACGCTTTGATTGATGCAGCCAAGGATGGTAATGAAGGTTTGGCTAACACGCCAGAGGCTAAGAATGCATATCTCCGTGCAGCGGAGTTTCGCAATACAGACTGGTTTGCTGAGCTCTTTAACCAAACTGTGATGCACAACCACTCTCTCTCTTTCTCTACAGGTTCTGACCGTGCACGTATCTATGCCTCTCTCTCTGCTATGCAAGATCCAGGTTGGTACAAAGCCAGCGAGGTCAATCGTTTCACTGGTAACATGAACGCTAGTTATGATCTGCTGCCATCTACCAGCAAGCAGAAACTGACAGCCAGTATTACTACCATGGGTAGCTATCGTAAGCAAGCTGCTCCTGGTACCATCTCTGCAAGCACTGACCCTATCAATGGTACCGTGAGCCGTGAGTTCGATATTAACCCATTCTCTTACTCGATGAATACCTCACGCGCAATGGATCCTACAGAGACTTATCGTCGTAACTTCTGCGACTTCAATATCTTTGATGAGTTGGAGAATAACTATATTGATATTAAGGTGAGCGATCTCAAGTTCCAAGGTGATATTAACTGGAAGCCTGTTCGTGGTTTGGAGATTATGGCATTGGCAGCTCTCCGTCATCAGACAAGTCGTCAAGAGCACCATATTAAGGATGAGAGTAACCAAGCACGTGCATACCGTGCAGGTATCGATCCAGAGAATAGTACTATCCGTGATAGCAACCCATACCTTTATTCTGATCCTGATGATCCATTGGCATTGCCAGAGACCGTATTGCCAAAGGGTGGTATCTATGACTTGACCGAATACACCTTGACTTCTATGGACTTCCGTGGTACGGTTAGTTATAATGCTGATTTGGGTAAGAATGGTGATCATATCATCAGCCTCTTTGGCGGTGCTGAGTTGAACTCTACAGATCGTCAATACACTTGGTTCCGTGGCTGGGGTTATCAATACGATAATGGTGGTGAACCATATTTGGATTACCGTCTCTTCAAACAGAGCCAAGAGGAGAACACTATGTATTTTGCTAATACATTCGGCTTCTATCGCAATCTCGCATTCTTCGGAATGGCAACATATTCATACAAAGGTCGTTATACCATCAACGGTACGCTTCGTTATGAGGGCTCTAACACCCTAGGTAAGAGTCTCAATGCGCGTTGGTTGCCTACATGGAACGTATCTGGAGCATGGAACGCACACGAAGAGCCTTGGTGGGCACCTACTTTTGGCAAGGCATGGACATACGCAAGCTTGAAGGGTTCTTACTCTTTGACCGCTGACCGTGGTCCTGCCACTAACTCGCTTGCAGTGTTCACCTCATTCACTCCATGGCGTCCAAGTACACCTGCGTTTGAATCGGGTATCAAACTTGAGGCTTTGGAAAACTCTGAGTTGACGTACGAGAAGAAACATGAGCTCAATATCGGTGTCGCTTTCGGTTTCGTGGATAACCGCGTGAACGTAGAGTTTGACTGGTATCGTCGTAACAACTTCGACCTCATTGGTTTTACACAAACCATGGGTGTGGGTGGTGTGACTACCAAGTTGGCTAACGATGCTACCATGCAATCTACTGGTTGTGAGTTCACTATCTCAACTACCAACATCAAGACTAAGGACTTCAAGTGGACCACTGACTGGATCTTCGGTTGGGCAGAGAATGAGATTACCAAACTCGACTCTCGTTCACAAGTATATGAGCTCGTAAATGGTTTTGGTCGTACAGAGGGACGTCCAATCGGTGCACTCTACAGTATCCCATTTGCAGGTTTGACCGAGGAAGGTCTTCCTACCTTCTATATCGATGCTGAGCAAACACAAATCGCTGGTCCTGGTAATTATGATGCAATCTATTTCCAAGAATATGAGAATGTGGATTACCTGAAATATGAGGGTAGTATCGATCCTACTATCACTGGTTCGTTTGGTAATACCTTCTCTTGGAAAGGTCTGAAGCTCAATGTGTTCTTCACCTATAGCTTCGGCAACGTACTCCGTTTGGATGATCTTTGCCCAGTATATAGCAGCGACTATAGCGACCTTACTGCCAGCATGAAGGAGATGAAGAACCGCTGGATGGTACCTGGTGATGAGCAACTAACTACTATCCCATCAATTCCTACTGTTCGTCAAATGCGTGAGATCAATGCCCTCAACAATGCATACTCTGCATATAACTATTCTACCGAGCGTGTAGCGAAGGGTGATTTCATTCGTCTCAAAGAGTTGTCACTCTCATACGATTTGCCTAAAAAGTATTTTGAGGGACAAAATGCAGTATCAAGCTTCGGCGTGAAGCTGAGTGCTACCAACATCTGGTTGGCATACGCTGATAAGAAGTTGAACGGTCGTGACCCAGAGTACTATAACTCAGGTGGTGTATCTTCACCAGTTCCTCGCCAATTTACTTTAACAGTTAAATTAGGATTCTAATCAAATAGGTGGAACGTAATATATAGAAAGGAATATGAAAATGAAAAAGAATATATTTTTAATTGTAGCTTTGGTGACTGTGGCACTGACAGGTTGTGATTTCTTGGATCAAGAGCCAGATATGCGTGCCTCTATTGATACCAAAAAGAAAGTGCAACTCTTGTTGGTTAGTGCATACACTGAGGCGAATAGTGCTCCTATCTGCGAGTATTCATCCGATCAGGTGATAGACAACAATGTACCAGACCCTAAGACAGGTCAAGCCAATGCGGTAAACCCATTGGAAGAGATGTACAATGAGATTTTTGCCTGGAAACCAGTTAAGAGTAGCGGTAGCCAAGACACTCCTAAATTCATCTGGGATGGTCACTATATGGGCATTGCTACGGCTAACCAAGCCCTTGAAGCCATCAAGAAACTCGAGGCACAAGGCATCAATATGAATGCTGAGAAAGCAGAAGCGCTTCTCTCACGTGCATACCATCACTTCCTGCTCGCAGGTGTGTTCTGCCAAGCATGGAAGAACGAAGAAGAGAGCAAGAAGGATCTCGGTCTTACCTATATGATGCAACCTGAGACCAAGGTAGCTCCTGAGTATAGCCGTGGACCAGAATTGGTGGTTAATACTACCGAGAGTGGTGATACCGCTTGGATTGGTGGCTCATTGTATCATACCTTTATGAATATTGAACGTGACTTGGAGGCTGGTTTGAAACTTGTTTCCGATGAGTACTACACTATTCCACGTTATCACTTCAATGTGAAAGCTGCTCATGCTTTCGCTGCGCGTTTCTACCTCTACAAGCGCGAGTGGGCTAAGGTAGTAGAGCATGCAGATTATGTACTGACTACTACAGATGAGACCACATTGGCTATGCTATTTGATGCTACGACCAACCGTGATCAAAGTAATATTGAGTTGGCTTTCAAGCACTTTATCGATGTGCAAGCACCAAGTAACCTAATGCTTATTGCTACTTATTCCTCTTCAGCATACGCACACTACCCTGACTATGGTCGCTATCAATACAATGGTGAAGCACAAGATTTCACCACCTACGGTGCGGGTCCTTGCTGGACAGGTCAATTCCCTGGTATCGGTACTTGGTCTGCTGACCAAAAGTTGGGTGGCTTCGTTGCAAAAGATTATTACGACTTTGAGTACACCGACAAGGTGGCTGGCTATGGCTACATTCGTATGGTGGGTCGCGCGTTCACAACCAACGAGACCCTCCTCTGCCGTGCAGAGGCTAAAACCTACCTTGGTGACTTGGCAGGTGCAACCAATGACTTACGCCTCTGGTGCCAAGGCTACAACGTGGGTGGTCGTATGCAAATGTTGGAAGATAGTACCGTGGACTTGAGTCAAGAGAAGATCACGAAGTTCTATGGCGAAAAAGCAGGAACTAAGTTCGCTCCTGAGTTGCACAATACCGATATGGATCCTAAGTGGTTTATTAGCGCAGAGCAAATGCCATTCGTACATTGTGCATTGCACTTCCGCCGTATCGAGGGCTTGCACGATGGTTTGCGTTGGCACGACCTGAAGCGCTACGGTATTGAGATTGAGCACGTACAAGGCAAAGACGCTCCTCGCAAACTCGTTTGGAACGATGACCGCCGTGCTATCCAGTTGCCACAAGAGGTTATCGTAGCAGGTATGACCGCTAACCCACGCGAGGTATTGGGTGATATGATTGACGGCAATCAAGCACCATCCCACAACTTGCAACCTAACGATGTGTACACTCCATCTGAACCTATCGCGACCAGTGCGCTGGCACAACCAACTTCTAAATTTGAACTGGTGGATGACGAAGAGTAATTGAGGTGATTTTAAGTGATTAACTACTTTAATATATAATAGTTATGAAGACAATACATAAGATATTTGCATTAGTAATGTTAGTGGTAGGTTTTGCTGCTTGTGAGCAACAATATCAATTTACAGAGTCTATTTTTGTGGACCCTGTAATCGATACTACCACTTATACCTATCAGTTTGATCAATGGTTGGACAAATACTATACCGAGCCATACAACGTAGAGTTCCTCTATAAGTTGGACGACAACGCTACAGACCCTAACTACAATGTAGTACCTGTTAGTATCGGTATGGCAGATACATTGGCACACTTGGCTCTCTACCTGTGGTATGATGTATATGACACTGTGGTAGGTCCTGAGTTCTTGCCTACGTACGGTCCTAAGATGATTCAGCTTATTGGTTCATCTATGTTGGACCCTGTACAACGTACTGAGAAGTTGGGTTACGCCGAGGGTGGTATCAAGATTACGCTCTTGAAGATTAACGAGATGCAACTCAACAACATTGATAACCTCAATGAGTATATCTTCAAGACCATGCACCACGAGTTTGCACACATCTTGCACCAACAGAAGAACTACCCAACTGAGTTCGCACAAATCACTCCAGCTAACTACGACCCAATCAAGTGGCAAGAGCGTTCTGACAGAGAGGCTTGGCAACTTGGTTGCGTAAGTAACTACGGAAGTAGCGAGGCGCGTGAGGACTTTGTAGAGGTGATAGCTAACTACATCGTGAAACCAGATGCTTGGTGGAACAATATGATGAAAGAGGCTGGTACTGAGGGTGCTGCACTCATCAACCAGAAATGGGAGATTTGCAACACTTGGTTGGCTGAGAAGTGGGAGATTAGTTTGGACGAACTCCGTGCTGAGGTACAAAAGCGTCAAAAGAATTTGGATTGGAATATGATTATGCAATTTGATGACCTTTTGAAGGCTAATCGTGAAAACAACGTTAAAGAATAAGGAGAAGGATTATGAAAGCAAAATATTTAGTAATTATAGGCTTGTTGGCTGCTACGTTTGCAGCTTGTAGTCGCGATGAGGAAAGCTTGTTTGATAAGCCAGCTGCGATACGTGCACAAGAGGCTATCGAAAATGCCTTCAATGTATTTACTTCACCAGAGAATGGTTGGGAGATGGCCTATTTCCCTAACCTCGAAACTTCTGCTAAGGGATACAATATGGTGGTGAAGTTCAACAAGAACGGCAATGTCAGCGTAACAGCTAAGAATCAAACTACTACAGGTAATAAGATTCTCACCGATACTGCAAGTACATGGGCTGTGAAGAGTGACTATGGACCAATCTTGACTTTTGATACCTACAATGATGTTTTCCACGCATTCTCTGATCCAGGTAATGATGGAGCAGGCCTTTTGGGCGACTATGAGTTCCTCATTCTCAAGGCTACTCCTGAATTGGTGCTCTTGAAGGGTAAGAAGCACAGTGCATATAGTGTAATGCGCCCTGTGCAGAACCCTGATGTAGCGGCTTATTTTGCGGCTTGCGAGAAGATGCAAAAGAATTTGTTCGGCAACAACAATATCGTGACCCTCAACCAAGATGGCAATAAGATGTACCTCTACAATGGTGCTTCTGGTCAATTCCAAAGTGCTGCATACGGTTCTGCACTTGTGGCTGAGACTGCTACTTATCACCCTGTATGTGCTACTGAGGACGGTATCATTGTTTCTACAGGATTTGGCGAGGATGTACACGATCATATCTTCTACTATGATAGTATCAAGGGCGAACTCAAGAGCGAGAAGGGTGCTGTGATGAATGCAGGCAACTTGAATCTGCTCTTCGGTGCATACTTTACTGATAATGCTAGAGGTTGGTCAATTGATCCTGCTGGTCATGAGGCAGTAGATGCGCTGTTGGCTGCTGTAAATGCTGCGATGAAGAATACATCTGCCAAGATGAAAGTGATGGGCTATGGCTACAAGCAATCATTGAATATGTACGAGGGTGGTTACTTCCTCTTGGTAAACTTCAGTTACAAACAAGGTTCTAAGAACCAAGAGAAGAAACTCGTTTGGACAATCAACTTGAAGCAGGATGAAAATGGTATCACTATAGAGGGTACTGGAGAAGGTGGCAAGCTAGTTCCTTATGATGCAAATACAGAGAAGTTCCTCACTCAGATCTCTTCGGCGCAAGACGTGGCAGATTTGATGTTAGGTACTTTCAAAGCTGTTCCATCTGAGACCTCTCTCTTCAATGCTGCTGCTGGTATGTATCTTGAGGGAGAGTATCTTGAGGAAGAGAAGACCTTGCTCATCAGTGGTGCAAGCAATGTGAAAATGTAATAAACAAATAATAAACGAGGTAAAACTCTTATGTTAAACAATTAAATTTTTTAAGGTATGAAGAAAATTACTCTTTTAGGTGCTTTGGTAGTTGCAGGTATGGCTACCGCACAAGTAGTTCAAGTTGCTCCTGAGCAAATGACACTTCAAAAAATGGAGGCTCAATCCATTGAAATGAAAGCAGAAGTTTCTCTCAAAGAATGGAATGGCTACAACAAAAAAGTAGCTGCTGCAAACTATGATTTGGCAGATTACTATGTAGTAGAGGGCATGATGTATGGTGGTCTTACACCAGAGTGGGGATCTTATCCTTACGGCTTTATTATGACTCCAGCATACAAAAATATTGTATTTGAGAACTTGTATGGTCCTACCACTTGGACTATCGCTGGACAAACTGTAGAAGAGAACTCTGTAACGCTTGAGTACGGAAACTTGGATCCAAATCTGTATAATGTACCACAAACTACCGATCACAT
The DNA here is from genome assembly GCA_045639365.1 of Paludibacteraceae bacterium. GTDB lineage: Bacteria > Bacteroidota > Bacteroidia > Bacteroidales > Paludibacteraceae > Colicola. The sequence continues at coordinate 9,808 of JAZUCY010000046.1, read as the reverse complement.
GTGGCAATATGACGAGGAGACCGTGTTGAGCGTTAAGGGCTATTTGTATGGTTCTACAGAGCAAGCACAATACTTGGTACCTGGTGCAAACCACTTGGTTGCTTCGGATGGTAATATTCCCCTGACACAATGTGCGATGACTTGCGACCCATTGTATGCTGAAAGTGGTCAAGACTTTTATATTGTAGGTGCAGGTGATTATGGCCCATATGCTTATGGTACTGATTTAGCATATGAAGGAAAGAGCATTGATACCATCATTAGTATTGTTCGCAATATCAGCCCTATGCGTATTAACCAAATCAATATGCCTATCTATAGTGATGGGGTTACGATGGACAAAATATTGCCAGAAGGTGCACAAGTGAAAGTAGAGATTATAGCTGCCGATTTGACAGAAGGTATTATCTACTCTGACTCTGTTTATGGTTCTACTATCATTGATGCTGCTGATTGCGTAGATGTTGGTAATGGTCAAGCTTCTCTCGTAGCTAAATTTTGGGAGGAGGATCCTTTCGGTGGCGTGATGGAGGTTGCAGTTCTTTGCCCAGGCGATTTCGTGGTGCAAATTACTGGTTACAACGAAGGCAACTGTGACTTTGGTTTCATTTCTGATTACTACGCTCCTACTGGTTCTACTCTCTACTTAGTAAACGGTAGATATACTGAGTTCTGGCAATCTGCTCACAACTTGGCTATCAGCTATGATGCATATTGGCCAGGCGTTGCTCCTGTAATGGCTTCTGAGGCATTGGTGGCTCCTGTTGAGGGTGGTCTTGCTATGGATGGCGAGTACAGTGCAATAGCTGTTTATTCAAATGTATATGACCTCGACTTGTGGAATATTGATATGCCAGAGTGGGTTGAGTTTGCTTACGATGAGTCTGCTCTTGAGTCAGAGGGATATTTGATTCTCCAATTTGCTGCTACTGCTCTCGAGGGTGAGGAGTATCGTCAAGGTGTTGTTACTATTGATGTAGATGGTTGCGTAGCAGAGGTTATCATCAACCAAGGTAATGTTCCTACTGGCGTTGAGGATATCGTTGCTCCTTCTTTCAACGGTAAGGCTTACAACCTCCTCGGTGTTGAGGTAGATGAGAACTACAAGGGCGTTGTTATCAAGAACGGTCAAAAGTTCATCCAATAATCTCTGTTGAGATAAAATACGAATCAAAAAGTAAGGGCTTGCCACTGGCAAGCCCTTATCTTTTTCGTATTCTCCAAAACTAGTCGGTAGGTTACAATTCCCATGGGAATAGATGTTCTACACCGTTATTGTTAGGGAAACGTACTTCGTCTAATGTTACAACCACTTTGCGGAATTGATCTTTGATATTCAAAAGTGGCGCATATTCACGCAGAGCGGTCTGTTCGTCACCAGCCATTTGCCATGATACTTGTACGTATAACTTATTTTCTCCACGCATAGCTACAAAGTCAACTTCTAATTGACCTTGAACACCTACATATACCTGCCAACCTTGACGGCGTAGTTCAAGATAAATGGCATTCTCTAATAATCCACCTAGACCATAAGAAAAACCACGATACAAATAATTATAGTATGCAAGGTCGTTGCTAAAGTATTTGCAATTTCCAGATAGAAGTTCTTTACCTGCAATGCTATAGCGCTCAACACGGTGTATTAAGAATGCTTTGCACAAATAAGACAAGTATGATGAGACTGTTTCATAATTCGTCTTTCTCCCTTGCGACTTGAAGTAGTTAACTATATTCGATACTGAAAATAATCTGCCAGAGTTGTTAACTACATAACGGAATAGTTCGTCAAGTAATAACGAATCTTTTACATTATATCTCTGTACGATATCACGCAGCATCACTGTATCTTTGATCGCAGAAACATAGTTGCGGCAAACTTCTTCTGTCTGTAAATGAAACAACTCAGGCAACATACCTTTTTGCAAGAACTGAAGATAGTTCTCACGATTTACTTCTAAATTTTGTTGCTGCGTATATTCATGAAAACTATAAGGGAGTATCTCAAACTCAACATAGCGTCCTGACAATAAAGAAGCCAATTCACCAGATAGTAAGTCGGAATTGGAACCTGTGATAAATATTTCTTTCGGTTCTGCAAAATCTTGTGAGTGTGAGTTTACAAATCGCTCCCAATCCTTGATTTGCTGTATCTCATCTAAGAATAAGTAGATTTTACCAATAGGTTGCAATGTATATTGATACTCTTGATAAAAAGTTTGCAAATCATTAGCCGTTTTTAAGTTGGCATATTCTAAATATTCTGTATTTACATATAAGATATTTTGGGCAGGAACTCCATTGTCAAGCAATTTTTTTGCTAATTGTCTTAACACAAAACTTTTTCCTGCACGGCGTTGACCTACCAATACTTTGACAAGATTGTTACCTGTTGAAGCATGTATCTTTTCTGTGTATTCTGTACGCAGAAAACCTAATTCTGGGACGTTATTATCCCAAAAGTTGTATTTACGAACTTGATCTATCATATCCTTCTTCCGTTTTACGGCGCAAAGGTAGTGTTTTTTTTTCAAATAGACAAGAAAATTACGAATAAATATGTTGATTTTTCAAATCAACTTGAAAATCGTGTGTTTTTCTTTTGAATTTTCAAGTAAATTTGAAAAATATGAATAGTAACTTCCACCACCTCCTCGGTGTTGAGGTAGATGAGACATACAAGGGTATCGTTATCAAGAACGGTCAAAAGTTCATAGGCGATTTTGTTCGGTAATTTGGTGCATAGTTAATTAAAACTCCGCGGAAAGTGCTAAAAAAAACGCATTCCCGCGGAGTTTTGTGTTTTTTCAGTGCAAATATCAATCGTATAACAGCGTGTAAATCTTTTCTGGGGCAAAGACTTCGTTGGCAACGTCTTGTAGTTGCTCGGGGGTGATTTCTTTTACTTTGGCAAATGTTTCCTGCCATGCGGGAGCACGATGATGGTAAAGCATCTGCTTGGCCATCGCCAGTGCATTGTTCTCTTGGTTCTCAGCAGAAATAGCCATCTGACCCTCCAATTGGCGCAGCGCGCGTTGGAGTTGTGAAGAAGTCAATCGCACTTCACGGAGCGTTTGCAACTCTTTGTGGCAGAGTTCCAGGCACTGGTCTTTATATTGTGGCTCGCACGCCAAATAGATATTCCAATAACCTGTATCGCTGAGCGGAACAGCTTGCGAATCGATATTATACACCAATCCGTGCTTCTCGCGCAGACTTAGATACAAACGGCTGGACATACTACCACCACCTAATATATTGTTGAGCAGATACATCGTCAATTGCTTTGGGTGACCTATGGGATAGGCGTGTGAACCCAACATAACGTGCGTTTGGTGGGTATGGCGTTTGTATGTTCGGCTATAGGCTATAGGCGATTGGCTATTGGCAATTGGAGATTGGCGATTGGCTATTGGCGATGGGGTATAGGAGAGGAGTTCTCTCTCGGCTGCTGCAATGACTTGCTTTGTGGTTACATTGCCAAGAACGAAAAGTACCATACGTTCGGGACGATAGTGCTCTGCCATCCATAGGAGTGGGTAGTTAGGCGACTTGGAGATACGGCGGAGGGTTTTCTTCGTGCCAAGAATAGGCATGGCTAACGAACTGCCCTCAAAGACCATATTCTCAAAGTCGTCGTATATCAGTTCGCTTGGAGAGTCGTTGTAGCTCTCAATCTCGTCCAGAATGACCGTGACTTCCTTATCCGTCTCCCGTTTGTTGAAAGTGGGGTGGAGTACCATATCCGCGAGCAAATGCAACGTAGTGCGGAAATGATTGTTCAAGGTTGCCGCGTAGAAAGTAGTCTCTTCTTTGGTGGTATAGGCATTAATCTCTCCACCAATGCCCTCTATGTGATTGATGATTTGGCGGGCGGTATAGTGTTCTGTGCCTTTGAACACACAATGTTCAATATAGTGCGCCATACCGTTCTCGTTAGGCAGCTCGTGACGAGTGCCTGCTCCCACCATGATACCCACATATACGACGGGCGAAGTGGTTTTGCGGTGCACAATTTGCACCCCATTGGGTAAATTATGATAAAAAGTTTCGCTCATTTTGTTTTTTTCTGTCGCTTTTCTTGCGTATGTGCATTTTTTGTTGTACCTTTGCACTCGATTTCTGCGGCATTGGCGGAATTGGTAGACGCGCTAGACTTAGGATCTAGTTTCGAGAGGAGTGAAGGTTCGAGTCCTTTATGCCGCACTTCGGGTCGCAAGACCCGATTTTTGTATCAAAGATACAACCCAATAATAAATATTAATTATCAATACTCAATTGTTTATGAAAACTAAATCAATTCTTATGTTGTTTGCAGTTGCCTGCATTCTAAGTAGTTGTTTCAATGGTATTGGCTCACATACGACTCCTATAGTGCAATTGTTCTATGGATATGTCAATCCTCAGTTTGTGGGTGACACAATACTCATAGGTGCAAAAGATACACTCAAGTATTACCACAAGGAGGAGCTAAATATGACCTATACGGATACTTTGCAACTTGGAGATACGGTGATGATTCCTGCTGTTTTCGCTTCGAATATGAACAATTTAGTGAGCGTAAGTGCTACAGCAGACTCAGCTCGAGTAAATATCTGGTTTGACCTTGATATGCAAGACGATTCCACCCGAAATGCATTGATGCCTCATTCTAAGCCTGAGGAAGGTGTAATATTCTTCCAACCTATGCACGATTATGTAATTTTCCCTATTTATATCTTACCTTTGGAGGTAGGATCGCATGTTATAAAGGTCACAGTAACCAGCGATTCGCAGTATCCTACAAGTAGTGTCATTTTCACTTTGCCAGTGATAGCACCAGCTGCAGAAGAAGAGGGAGCTGACGAAGAAACTGAATTCGAAACTGAAGAAGAAGTCGAAGAATAAGACTAATCTTGCTTCTTGGCTTCTTGCCATAGCTCTTCCATCTCGTTTAGGGTCATGTCTTTTAGGGACAGACCCTTTTCTTTTGCCTGTTGCTCAATATAGTTGAAACGCTTGATAAACTTCGCATTGGTTTTCTCCAAAGCGTTGTCAGGGCGCACATTGTACAGGCGCGCTGCATTGACCAGCGCAAAGAACAGGTCACCCATCTCTTCGGTGGCTTTCTCCTCGTCCATGTTCTCTACTTCGGCTTCGAACTCAGCAATCTCCTCTTTCACTTTTGCCCAAACATCTTCTCTCTTTTCCCAATCAAAGCCCACATTTGCCACTTTGTCTTGAATGCGATATGCTTTAACCAATGCTGGTAATGCTTCTGGAATACCTGCCAATACAGTTTTGTTACCGCCTTTCTCTTTGAGTTTTACTTGTTCCCACATCTCGCAAACCTCTTTGGCGTTGTTTGCAGCATATTCACCATATACGTGTGGGTGACGGAAAATGAGCTTGTCAGCAATCTTGTTGCAGACATCCGCCATATCAAATGCGCCCAATTCACTACCAATCTTGGCATAGAATACTACGTGCAGCAACACATCGCCCAACTCCTTGCTAATCTCGTTCATATCGTTTTGGAGCAGAGCGGTGGCCAATTCGTAGGTTTCTTCTATGGTGTTTTGGCGCAGACTCTCGAAAGTCTGTTTCTTGTCCCAAGGACATTTCTCACGTAGTTCGTCCATCACCGTCAGCAGACGGTCAAAGGCCTTCAGTTGTTCTTCTCTTGTATGTGCCATAATATTATCCTTGAAGCGCGGCAGGGAGTGCGGGGTCCCCGATGAGCCTCGTGGGCGAATGGGGTGCTATTTGATTGCCGCGCAAGTTGTTTATGTTGTCTTCTTAAAAAAGATTTTCGTTGTCTATCATCTCCATGGTCATGGTAGTTCCATCCAGTTTGGCGTAGGTGAATTGTTGCCAGCAGTCGCCGAGTATCATAATCCTGCTCTCACGGCTGAGCATCAAGTCCAATTCGATGTGGCGATGACCAAAAATATAAAAGTCATGGTGATTGCCCTTTTGTTCTTGTTCTTTGGCAAAGAGCACTAGTTCCTCTTTGTCTTCTCCTTTATACGGACATGGACGTGCCAATTCTTTTAGACGGCTATTTTTTGCCCATTCATATCCAAACTCGTTGGCCCATGCAGGTGGCAACAAACGAAAGAGGCATTGCAGTATAGGATTGTGGAATACGTGGCGCAAAAAAATAAACCGCTTGATTTTCTTTTGTATTTTCTTGGGTAGTTGTTGCAAATAGTTGCTTGGCACCAATCCGTCGCCGTGGGCAAGGAAAATACGTTTCCCGTTGATGGTGATGCTCTCTGCTCGGCGATGAACCTTGACGCCCGTTTCTTTGGCAAGCCAACCGAATGTCCAAATGTCATGATTGCCAATGAAGAAATGCACTTCTATGCCTTTGCTGGTAATCTCCTTGAGTGTTTGCAGGAAAGGACGGTATTGTTCTTTGCTCTTATCTCGCCAAAAATACTCACACCAAAAATCGAATATATCTCCGAGCAAATAGATGGCAGTGGCATTTCTTGCCATGCTACGAAGCATGTCAATCAAGGTTTGCTGATGAGCCTCTGGATTTGCTATGGCTCTCGAACCTAAATGCGCATCACTTAAAAAATATACCATGTTTTTAGACCGCTTCGCTGTTAGAAGTTAGACCATTGCATTGTTAGACCGCTTCGCTGTTAGATTAGAGGAAGCCGAGTTCGAGTTTAGCTTCTTCGGACATCATGTCTTTGTTCCATTCGGGTTCAAAGACAATGTTCACGTTCACAGTTTCGATGCCGTCCACAGACCCCACTTTCTGCTTTACGTCCTCTACGAGGAAATCCGCTGCAGGGCAGTTGGGTGCAGTCAGGGTCATGTCTATCGTACAGACTTTCTCTTCAGAGAGGTCAATGCGGTAGATGAGCCCCAATTCGTATATATTGACAGGTATCTCTGGGTCATAGACCGTCTTAATCATACGGAGTACCTGTTCTTCGAGTTCTAAAAATTCGTTCATGTTTGTTATGCGTGAAATATCGTGCAAAGATACTGCTTTTTGCGCACATACGCAAGAAGAATAGCGATTTTCTTAATCGCACAATGAAAAAAGGTCTGCGCGAGGGTTTACGAGCATCACTGGTACTTCGCTCTTGCGAATGACATACTGCTCTGGAGGTCCAAAGAGCCAATCATCTAATCCATACTCCCTGCTGGCAGTGAGGAGGATAAGATTTGGATATTGATTATTGGCTATTGGCAATTGGTGGAGTTCCTTGTGGATATGGAAACTATCGCCTTTAGCTACGCGCTCTTCGTATGTAATCGTTTCTCCTGTGCGCTCAGCGATCGTCTGAATATGTGTGATGATACGTTGGGTGTTACGTTTGGCCTTGCTGCCGTAGTCGTTCGCACGCAATAATATAAGGTGTGCACCCGTCTTACGTGCCAGATAGGTACATATCTCCGCCTTATATACCTCTTCTTCCAACATCGTCACAGGAACCAAAATAGAAGACAATGTTGAACCATTCTGAACTTCTGAACAGCAGCTTTGCTGTGCTGAACAATTATCTTTAATTACCAAATACGGACGTCGTTCTTCTCGGCAGGCATCTAAGACCTGCTGCACACCACGGCGCGTACCATCGCAATGCTCCACGCGAATATCATCTGTATGGAATAGATCAAAATTCATCCAATATCTAATAGCGAAGCGTTCTAACAACAAAGTGGTCTAACTTCTATCAGCATAGCGGTCTTATCCTCGATTGGCGATGTCGCGATTGATGCCCTCAATATACGCAATGACTTCTGCTTCGCCCAGTCCTTTTTCTGCGGAGGTCACAAAGATAGGTGGCAACTCTGCCCATGTCTCCAAGAGTTTTTGTTTGTAGGTATCCACATTGATGGTGAGCTTACTTTTGCTGAGTTTGTCAGCTTTCGTAAAGACAATAGCAAATGGAATTTCGTTTTCTCCGAGCCATTCCATAAACTCAATATCTATTTGTTGTGGTTCATGGCGACAGTCCACCAACACAAACAGGCTCACCAACGCTTCTCTCAAAAGGCAGTAGCGCTCAATCATCATTTTGAGCTTTGCGCGTTGCTTCTTGCCTGCCTGAGCAAAACCATAACCGGGTAGATCGACCAAATGCCAATGTTGGTCGGTACCTGCATTGATAAGGAAATGGTTGATGAGCAGTGTCTTTCCCGGTTTTTGACTGGTCTTAGCCAATTTAGGGTTATGCGTAAGCATATTGATAAGACTGGACTTGCCTACGTTTGAGCGACCGATAAAAGCATATTCGGGTAAAGTGCTTTTTGGGCACTGCATCACATCTGGACTGGAGATGACAAAAGAAGCAGATTGTATCATAATTCAATATTCTTAATTCTTAATTCTTAATTCAAAATTCTTAATTCCCTATTTCTTGCCCCTGATCTGCCACCTGTCTGCATAGGAACTTCATAGGAACCTCATAGGAACTTCATAGGAACTTCGCCGTATCTTTACTGTAACATCACCGAGAGAATTAGGGCACTTCGCCATACCTCCTTCGAAAAATCAACCTCCCTTGAGCGCGGCAGGGTGTTGATTGCCGCGCAATGTTGTTGATATTATGTTGTCTATGTTGTTGTGTTAAATATTATTCTTGTTGTTTTCTACTCAACTCCCTTCTCACATAATCCCACAATCTTTCGGGTACTGCTGGCTTGCCATTCGCTTGTGGCATGCGTTGATGTTTGCTGGCTTCTCGTTTAGCGGCTAGATGTTTAGCTGTCCATTCTGCTTTTTGTACTGGATCACGCATGATAGCCGAAGCTTCTTTGCAAATGGCTGAAAACGCCTTCACTGCTGGGCGTTCTGCCATTTCTTTTTTCTGTTTTTTGTTGTATTGTGGTTTTCTGCAATACGCAGCGTACCCTGTTCGCCCCGGGATGGGGCGCAACCAATGTTCAGCATCAATACTTCCGCCGATACTTTCTAAAAACGATGCTACATGTACAATCATAGTCTCACGAGAAGATGTTTTGCTTCATTCATTTAGTTACACATCTAAATGCGACTGCAAAGATACTAAAAAAAAATCATATATGCAATTCTTCCTTGCATATTTCAAAAAATAGTTGTACCTTTGCACCGCAAACTAGCAATAACTGGTTTGCAGACATATTTATTAAAAGCGTTTGCTTTATTTGAGGATTCATTCAATCTACCATATTTGAATTTTTCGTATTCCGAGAATAATGCGATACGCACACGTGTATGCGTGGGCTTTCTGCATGTATTGGATACGAAAGGGTGTGGTAGCCCGAATGAACCAATAGCAGTTGGGTCACGTTTTTTGTGTACCTATGTCTCAATATAAATAGAATACAAAATATTAACCAATTAAAAACAACAGAACAATGAAAAAGTTATTCTTATTTCTACTAAGTCTGTTCTTATGTAGTGTAAGTGTACCGATTCTTGCTCAGGATGCCGAGCTTGTACCTGCTATGGTGGTGCAAATGGCAGATGGCGGCAAGCAAGTGGTGCAATTGGACTACACCTCAGTGACGGACTTTAGTGTGTTAATCAGCAAGGGCAGTCTTGCTGTGAGTGTGCCAGAGGCAGATGTGACAGGTGTGCGTAGTATCACTTTTGCTATGGTGAAGCAAGATGAGATTATTACTTCTTTGGAGGAAGTATCTTCTTTGGACAAAGCCACGACAGACAAAGTTTTGTTCAATGGTAAATTATTTATCCGTGCCAGCATGCCTGACGGCAAACAAGTTTGGTACGATGTGATGGGACTGAAACTTTGAAACATTGAAACTTTGAAACAAGCGCTTTGCGCGTGAAACTCTTAAACAATAAAAAACAGAT